>DAOTWI010000522.1:0-3238 GCA_034436075.1 Roseiflexus sp. | reverse complement strand
GCATCCGCGGCCAAACCTGGGTCGATGAGCGCGCGGAACCGCATGCGGATGGGCAGCCGTTGGCGGAACGCGTCGCGCCGCTGCCGCCCCAAACCGCTTGGGACCGGAAACGTCCCCATCGCCCCTCGCCGGTCACCTCCCTGGCGCAGGTCTCCCTGGGACAGGAGGCGCGCCTCGGGCCGGTCAACGTCATCGCGTGGTGGGAACGCGATGATGATGGCCCGGTGGTGCTGCACGCGGTGATGACCAATCTGCCAGCGACGGCGCAGACGAAGGCTGCAGGCACGCGCCGCATGTGGATTGAGACGGTCGTTCGCGACTGGCAGAGTGGGGGCTTTCATCGGGACGCGTGTGGTCTGACGGACACGGACCGGGTGGTGCGGCGGCTGTTGGTGTTGGCGATCGCCTATCTGTGGCTGGTCAGCCTCGGGCGCTGGGTGGTCAAACGGGGCTACCGGCGCATGATTGATGACGGGAGTGCGCGGCACTGGCATTTTAGCCTCTTTCAATTGGGAGTCGGGTGGAAAGAGCATCTGGCAAGTTATACGCTGCCGTTGCCGGTGCTCTTCCACGTTTACGTGTAACATTGGCTGTTTCCAGGTGACATCCTTTGACGGGGGGCGCCCCGACGATGGCGATTCCATTGGGCGCCCACAGGGGGGGGCGCCCCTACGTCGGCGCTCCCGCGTTCACCACTCGACGGTCGTGCGCCTCTCGCCGTTCTTTCCATATGCGATGCTCTGGGGACGTTGCGCCGCAACGTCGCTACTGTCGCCGTCGTATCTGCAACGTGCAACGTTGAACGTTCAATGCTTAACCTTCCTACCTTCAACCTTCAACTTTCAACCTTCAACGACCACCTTCAACCCTGAACAACCATTGTACCCGTTCTTCTCCAATCGCTGCGGCGACATGCTGCGCCAGGCGGTCGAACGGATCGGTCGATGGGTTCGTTCCCTCTCCCGGATGCCAGCCGAGGCGCTGCAACCAGGCGCGCCGAAAATCGTCGTTGGCGAAGATGCCGTGCAGGTAACACCCCCATACGCGCCCGTCGTCGCTGATGTGCCCGTCGGGTTCTTCCACGGCGTCGGCGCCGCTGCGCTGTGTGATAGCAATGAGCGGACGGTCTGCGCCAAGGCTGTGCGTGCGCCCCATATGGATTTCGTACCCGTGCAACTGCGCTCCCGGCGCCCATGGCGCATGTGAGCTGGCGCTTGCCTGGACCGTGCGCTTTTCTGCGCTGAAGATTGTCTCAACCGGCAACAACCCCAGACCGGGCTCGTCGCCTCCCTGCCCTTCAACGCCAAGCGGGTCGCTGATCCGTTCGCCAAGTACCTGGTAGCCGCCGCAGATGCCCACGATAGCGCCGGAAAACTGGTGCAGCGCCGCGTCGAAGCCCCGCTCGCGCAGCCAGCGCCGCGCCGCCAGCGTGTGTTTCGTGCCGGGAAGAATCACCGCAGCCGCGCCGGTCAGTTCGGCAGGGTGGGTGATGTAGCGCACTGTGACGCCCGGCTCACGCGCCAGTGGGTCGAAATCGTCGAAGTTGGCGATCGCGGGCAGGTGAATGACCGCAATCGTCAGTCCGCCATCCGTCGCGCGATTGCCGCGTTCCAGCGCAACCGCGTCTTCCTCTGGCAGGTGCAAATCCTCGATCCATGGAATGACTCCTAAAACCGGCAGACCGCTGCGCTGCTCCAGGATGCGCACGCCATCCGCAAAGAGCGCCGGGTCGCCGCGGAAACGGTTGACAATCAATCCCTGCACCAGTGCGCGCTCCTCCGGTTCGAGCAGCATGAGAGTGCCGAGCAACTGCGCAAAAATCCCGCCAGTGTCGATGTCGCCGACCAGCACGCAGCGCGCCTGCGCATACCGGGCAACCCGCATATTGACGATATCGCCCGCCTTGAGGTTCAGTTCCACCGGACTTCCCGCCCCCTCGGCGATTACCAGGTCGTAGCGGGCGCGCAGCGCGTCGAGGTTGCGAGTGACAACTTCCCACAGCATCTCTTTGCGCTGCCAGAAATCGCGCGCATCCAGCGTGCGCCACGGTCGCCCTTCGACGACAATCTGGCTGCGGCGCTGTCCCTCCGGCTTGATCAGGATCGGGTTCATCTCGACGGTCGGTTCGATCTGCGCCGCCGCCGCCTGCACTGCGGTGCTGCGCGCGATCTCGCCGCCGCTGGCAGTGACGGCGGCGTTGTTGCTCATGTTCTGCGCTTTGAACGGCGCTACTCGCAACCCGCGCTGTGTCGCAATGCGGCAGAGCGCCGTCACCAGGACGCTCTTGCCGACCGATGACGCCGTGCCAAGCACCATGATCACTGGCGCGGTCATAGAATCTCCTTCCAGGCGGCGATCAGTCGCGCGTTCTCCGAGGGTCGGCGCGGCGCAACCCGCACCCATTCCGGCAATCCAAACGATGCGCAATCGCGCACAACGCACCCGCGCTGAAGCAGGCGCGCCCGCACTGTTGCGCCGTTTCCGCAGCGCACGAGCATGAACGGCAGCGCCGCGCGCCAGACATGCAGCCCCAACCGGCGCAATCCGTCACACAGGTCGTCGCTGGCGCCCCACAGACGCGGTAATGTTGTGGGAAGAAAGGCGGCATCGGCGAGCGCGGCGCGACCTGCCGCCTGCGCTGCGCTGTTGACGCTCCACGCAGGCTGAAAGCGCCCGATACGCGCCACGATCTCCGGTTGCGCAACCAGATAGCCGAGACGCAGCCCTGCCAGCGCGTAACTCTTGGTTAGCGAGGAGAGCCGGATGAGGTTTGGCGCGGCGGTCGCGTCCAGCGGGTCGCGCAGGTCGCTCAGGTCGCGCAGAAACGTGGAATACGCCCGGTCTGCGATCAGGAAACCGTCGCTCGCGTCTGCCAGATCGCTGATGACAGAGGGAGGCAGCGAAACGCCGGTCGGGTTGTTCGGCGCGCACAGCCAGGTCAGGCGCGGACGGATGCGCCGAACCGCGTCGATCAGCGCCTGCTCGTTGAGGCGAAAATCGTCGCTCGCCTGCGCGCGCACCTCGACGACCCGCATCTGCGCCAGGCGACTGGCATGCTCGTATTCGCCATAGGTGGGGGCGATGACCAGAGCAATCGCGCCTGGCTCGCCGAGCGCCTGCGCGATCAGGTGGATCAACTCATTTGCGCCATTGCCCGCCAGCACCTGATCCGGCGCGCAGCCGTGTCGCTCCGCCAGAACCGTCCGCAGCCGCAGGCAACTCCGGTCGGGGTAGGGCG
>DAOTWI010000521.1:0-2906 GCA_034436075.1 Roseiflexus sp. | reverse complement strand
ATTGGCATTGTGACGGCGACCGCCTCCGGGAAGACGCTTTGTTACCAGTTGCCGGCGATTGAAGCGGCGCTGTCCGATCCTGCTGCGCGCGCGCTGTTTCTCTTTCCTACCAAGGCGCTCGCCGCCGATCAACTGCGCGCGCTGAACGCGCTGCTGGAGGCGCTCAAAGCCGCAGGAGGTCCGTCTTTGACGGCAGCGACGCTCGATGGCGATACGCCGCACGCCACGCGCGACCGGGTGCGCGCCGGGGCGCAGATTATCCTGTCGAATCCCGATCTGCTCCATCGCACGCTGCTGCCCGACCATGCGCGCTGGCAGGGGATTCTGGCGCGGTTGCGCTATGTGGTGCTCGACGAGGCGCATACCTACCGCGGCGTGTTTGGCACGCACGTCGCGCTGATCATGCGGCGGCTGCGGCGAGTGTGCGCCCATTACGGCAGCGCGCCGCAGTTCATCTGCTGCTCGGCGACCAGCGCCAACCCGCAGCAGCATCTGGCGGCGCTCATCGGCGACGAGGTGCAGGTGATCGATGATGATGGCGCTCCACAGGGCGAGCGCGCCTTCCTGTTCTGGAATCCGCCGGTGATCGACAATCAGCGCGTTCCGGCGTGGATGCGCGCCCTGCTGCCGGAAAATGGCCAACGGCGCAGCACGAACGTCGAAACGGCGAATCTCCTGGCGACTCTGGTGCGCGCCGGCGTCAAGACTCTGGCGTTCACCCGCACCCGGCGCGGCGCAGAACTGGTGCTGCGCTATGCACGCGAGACGCTGGATGGCAACGCTCCCGCACAAAGCGGCCATAACCCATCAATGCCGCTTGCTGAACAGATCGCCGCGTACCGCGCCGGGTACACCGTCGAGGATCGCCGCCGCCTGGAGCAGGCGTTCGCCCGCGGCGACCTGCGCGGGATGGTCTCGACCAATGCGCTTGAGTTGGGGGTTGACATCGGCGGCGTCGATGCGGTTGTGATCGGCGGTTTTCCGGGGACGATCGCCAGCGCCTGGCAGCAGGCAGGGCGCGCCGGACGTTCCCAGGGGAAGAGCCTGGCGGTGCTCGTGGCGCAGGACGATCCGCTCGATCAGTTTTATATGCGGCATCCGGCGGAGTTTTTTAGCCGTCCGCACGAACACGCGCGGGTTGCGTTGGATAACCCCTACATCCTGCGCGATCAGTTGCGTTGCGCCGCCGCCGAATTGCCGCTGCACGACGCCGATGACCTCTGGTTTGGCGCAACCTTCGCAAAACTGCGCGACTGGCTGTTGCGGCGCGGCGAAGTGACGGCGCTGCCAGACGGTCGCGCGGCGTATGCGGGCGCCGTCCGCCCTGCTGCACATGTCAACATCCGCAGCGCCGACGGCGATCCGATCGACCTGATCGATAGCGATTCGGGACGCCGGATCGAGCAGATTGCCGCCACCCGCGCGCCGTTCGAGGTCTTTCCCGGCGCGGTCTACATGCACCAGGGCGATACGTATGTTGTTGCGGAATTGACAGCCCGGCAGGCGCTGGCGCGGCGCGCACAGGTCGAGTACTACACCCGCACCATCGACGAAACCGAGATTGCGGTGCGGCAGGTGCGCCAGCAGCGCCAGGTCGGACCGGCGACCCTCGCGCTGGGTGTGGTTGACGTGACGCGCCAGGTTGTCGGCTACAAACGCAAGAAGCATTACACCGACGAGGTGATCAGCGAGCACGATCTGACCATGCCGCCGCAGACATTCCGCACGATCGCGGTCTGGTGGACAATCCCCGAACTGGTCTGCCGCCAGGTTGCGCAGGTGTGCGACGATGCGCTCGATGCGCTGCACGCGATGGAGCATGCTGCCATCGGGTTGCTACCGCTCTTCGCGCAGTGCGACCGCGCCGACATTGGCGGGCTGTCGACCAATGCGCATCCTGATACCGGCGCTGCAACGATTTTCGTCTACGACGGTGTGCCGGGAGGCGTGGGGATCGCCGAAGTCGGGTATGAACAGGCGGCGCAATGGTGGGAGCAGACCTGGCGGTTGCTGATCGATTGCCCGTGTGGTGAGGGCTGCCCGGCGTGCATTCAGTCGCCGAAGTGCGGGAATGCCAATCAGCATCTGTCGAAGATCGGCGCAGCAACGCTCGCGGCGTTGCTGACCGGGCATGCGCCGCCGTCGCCTGGCGCTTTCGGCAGAAATGCGATGGGCGCCGCGTTCATCGAAGAGTTGCAGCGACAACTGGCGCGTGCGCGCAGCGAGCCACCGGGGGTGCGCCGCACTGCCGTGCTGGTGGCGCTACGCTACCGGATTGCAACCGGTCGCGCGTCCATCAGCGATGATGCTGGCAGGGCGGCGCTGGCGATGATCGAAGCAGAAGCGAATGCCCTGCAACAATAATCAGGATGCCCCAAACGTCACTTTCGGGAACCACTCCGCCGCTGGCTCGACCGTGTCCGCCGGGCGCGGACCGGTGTCGCTCCAGTTTTCCTGGTTCTCCAGGGTCATCTCCGGCTCGACTTCCATATCGTGGGTGCAGAGGATCTGGCACGAGAGGCGGTACTGACCGAGCAGACCGCGCTCGCTCAGTTTTTGATATTCGGCTGTGGTCATGGTATCGGGTTCGCCTGAAACAAACGTGACCCGGCACGTCGTGCAGCGCGCATGACCGCCGCACCGGTGCCCGATGTTGATGCCCATGTCCTCGATTGCGTTCACCAACCGCTTGTCTGCGCTCCATTCCGCCGTTTTGCCGGCAACCGTCAGTTTTGGCATGGGTTTCCTGCCCTCCAGATGTTTCAGAATGCGTGCGATAACGATACCATGATACACGATATGGACCGGACCGGAAACCGTGCAGGCATGAGTTGTCAGGAAACGACGTTGCGGCTGCCAGCGATTGAAATCGCCCCTCCCCCCCCCTACCCCCCGCTTGCGAAGGG
>DAOTWI010000520.1:0-2879 GCA_034436075.1 Roseiflexus sp. | reverse complement strand
GCGCCGCTGCGATGGGCATGCCCACGGCTTCGCCAGGGTTGACGCGACGCGGCGGGTTGCCGATCGTCTGGGGCGAACACCCGCGCAGCGGCGCGCCCGTCGTCTATGACCGCTGGCAGGCAACCAACCCGCATATGCTCATTGTCGCCGAGTCAGGGAGCGGCAAAACCTACACGATGGGCGGGTTGCTGGCGCAGGAACTGGCGCTCGGCGAGGACGCGCTGCTCATTCTCGACCCAAAGCGCCAGGAGTACCGCGCGTTGACGGCGGCGCTCGGCGGGGCGTACATTTCGCTTTCGAGCCGCGCCGGGTACCACATCAATCCGCTGGAACTGCCGCCACTCGCGCCCGAACGTGCGCGCGCCGTCGCGGCGCTGGAAGAAGACCTGCTGGCGCAGCGGATCAGCGTCATCAAGGCATTGATCACCCGCGAGTTGAAGGCGCAGGGCACCCACGTCGATGCCACCGGCGCCGCCGCGATTCAGGACGCGATTGCCGCAGCCTACGCCGCGCGCAGCATCAGCAGCGATCCGCGCACATTCACGCAGCCGATGCCCACCTTCAGCGACGTGCAGCAGCATCTGGCGGAGATCGCCCCCGATCTGGCGCGCGCGCTGACACTCTTCACGCGCGGCATCATCGGCGATCTCTTCAACCACCCGTCGAATGTGCCGACTGACAACCCGTTGCTGGCGATCGATCTCTGGACGTTGCTCCAGAGCAACGATGAAACGCTGGCGCGCCTTTTGCCGGTGATCGTGATGGACTTCTTCGTGACGACTGCGATCAACCGTCCAACCGGGCGACGCAGCCATCTGGTGCTCGATGAGGCGCATGCGCTCCTTCACTCGGAAGTGGGCGCGCGCACATTGCAGATGATCTTCCGCATTGGGCGCAGCCTTCAGTTCAAAGCTACCGTCATCACTCAGAGCCTCGACGACCTGGATGAGAGTGAACAAACGCGCGTACTGCTGGAAAACGCGCGCACCAAACTGATCCTGGGGTTGAACCAGGACTCCGATGCAGTCAACCGGGCGGCTGCCATTCTGCGCCTGAACGATGAGGAAGCGGCATATCTGGCGACATGCCGGATCGAGCGCGGCATTGGCGCAACGGCATTGCTGCTGGCGGATGGAGAGCGCACGCCGCTGTTCATTCCACAATGGCCCGACACAATCCATCGGATTGTGACCGGCGCAGGGAGCGAACGATGATCGTTGCAGGGTATCGTATCAACCTGGACGCGCTGCTGGCGCGCGTCATTTATCGCTGGCACTGGAAGATCGCACTTGCTGTACTTGCGGTCGCAGGACTGACCGGCGTTGCGAGCGGCGTCATCCCTCCCTTCTGGCGCGGGCGCGCCGAACTGCGGGTGCAGGCGGCGCCAGAAGCGCACATCACGGTCGATGGACGCCCCTGGAATGGCGACATCTATGCCGGCACGCATGTGGTCGCGGCGACTCTGCCGGATGGGCGGCGTTCCTGGATTCATCTGACCCTGCATGCAGGGGAAACGGTTGCGCTCGATCTCCCGCCCGGACTGCCAGCGCCACAGGTGCGCCGGATGCCGTCCGCTGCGCCGGGCATGCGGCTCGCATCAATCTGGCGCGCTGGCGACTCGTGGCGCGTGCAGAGCATCGCTCCGCCGCCTTCGGATACTGACGCGAAAGACGCCGGTGAGTCCGTTCCGGCAACGCAGACCATCGCGGTTGGCGCAACGGGGATCGAGCGGTTGACCACGATCGACGCCTATCGCGGGCGCGCCGATGTGCTGACCATCGATGGCGTGCGCTACGAAGCAGTGTACGAACCAGCCCAGCCGGGCGGTCGCCAGGAGAACCGGATCGTTGTGCGCGGATGGAGTCCAGTGACCACTACAGTGGTCGGGGATGTATCACTGGTGCGATTGGCGCCGGACGGGCGGGCGCTGCTGCTGGCGGAACGCACCATGGCAGGAGAACAGATCCAGTATATGACGCCAGATGCGCCGCCGGTTGCAGTCGTTGCGCTTCCTGGCACGATCGCCGGAATCGCCTGGCATCCGTCGGGTCATGCAGTGGTGATCGCCAGTCGCAACGGCGATCAACGCGCCCTGACCCTGGCGCGCCTGCGTCCAACGCCGGTTGCTGCGGTCATCGCCGAGCCGGCTACCGACGGATTGCCCCCGTATGCATGGAGTGACAATGAGATCATATGGATCGCGCCGGATGACGGAGGAAAACCGCAGGTGTGGCGCGCCGGTCTCGACACCCTGCTGCCCGAACATCAGATGCCGCTCGACGCACGGGCGATGACGCGACTGGCGGACGGCACGCTTCGCATCGTGATGATCCAGGACGGCAACGTGGTGATAGGTCGACTGGACGGCGACCGGTTCATTGGTGAAACAACACTCGCAGGCGTGCCAGCGCGTGCAGACCTGGCTGGCGAGTGGTACGGCGACGAACTGCTGCTGCGGAGCAGCAACGATGCCTGGTTGATCACGATTGTGGAAGGAGAGGCGCATGCACACCCCACGGATTGAAGCGCTGCTGGTCAGCCTGATCGTGCTGGTTGCCGCCGGGGTCGCGCTGGCGGCGGCATACGCTCCTCCCCTTCCCCGGCAGTCACAGGGGGGCGTTGTCCAGCAGGCATTGCAGGCGCCGGCAGACGCATCGAACGCGCCGCCTGGAGAGCAGCGCAGCGATGATCGTTCGACCGCACCCGGCGCACTATCACCGGTCGTTGATACCGCCGCGCAACAGATTGCCCGGCTGGACGCCGCCGGACGGATTGCAATCCCGGTGATAAGCGGCATTGCATCGCTGATCCTGGCAATTGTCGTTGTGCGGCGCAGGCAACGTGCCGCAGGGGCGCCCCCCTGTGGGCGCTCCTACGTC
>DAOTWI010000519.1:0-4187 GCA_034436075.1 Roseiflexus sp. | reverse complement strand
GATGCCGAGAGCATGGCGCCGCATGGGCGCGAGGCGGCGTACCGGCGGCTGGCAGCCTCGGTGCGCCTGGTGCGCACCTGGGGTGACGCCTACGGCTACAGCCTGGTAGCGACCGGGCGCGCTGAAATCATGCTCGACCCGGTGATGAGCGTCTGGGACTGTGCGGCGCTATTCCCGATCGTCACCGAAGCGGGCGGAACCTTCACCGACTGGAACGGCGCGCCGACGATCCATGCCGGAGAAGCGATTGGCACGAATGGTCTGCTGCTGGAGCAGGTGCTGAACATCATTCGCGGGTGATGCCTCGATGACTGTCATCTGCGCCTGCCATATCGCTGTAACGCACCTCCTTGTGAACTGACGTTTTATGAACCGTTTCTCTCGTGAGGCTGCCAGAAGCGAATGGAAACGAATGGATGTTGTCATGATTTGTCGGGAATTGCAGCGCCGCGCCTGCCGCGCCGCGCTGCGTCGTCCCTGCGGGTATGCAGATGTAATGAAGCAAGGACGCTGCGGGCTGACGAAGATGAAGCGAATAGTCCGGTCTTCCTGGGCGCTGCGGGCTGAAGCCCTCGCTGAGATCGTGCAAGCCCCTCCGGGGCTTCAAGGTCTTGAGCGAGGGCTTTAGCCCGCTGCTGCTCAAAGAATGGGCGACCTGGCGGTACAGGTTTGCCAGACTTATTTCTTTATGTTCACAACGTTCACCGGTGCGCCTGCCACCTTCCTGCCTTCCACCTGCAACCGTTCTCCCCTCTCGCCTCTTGCCCCTTGCCTCTTGAAAAAACGGCGTCAAAAACGCTTTACAGCATACGCAGGTGTATGGTATAGTTTGACATGGACAATATCCGTCAGTAGCCCATCTGGACCTTCTGCAACAAGCCTTCGGCGGCGCTCTTTTGCGCCTGCCGCCAGTGGCTGGAGGCTGACTGTGCGAGTCGTCGCCATGATCATGGCTGGCGGCGAGGGGACGCGGTTGAGCGTTCTTTCGGAGAAACGCGCCAAACCCTCGGTGCCATTCGCCGGTAAGTTCCGAATTATTGACTTTACCCTTTCCAACTGCGTCAACTCCGGCATCTTCGATGTCGCCGTGCTGACGCAGTACCGCCCGCATTCGCTGAACGCCCACATCGGCAATGGCAAGCCGTGGGACCTCGACCGCTCCAGCGGCGGTGTGCAACTGCTCCAGCCGTACCAGGGTCGCCGCGACGAAAGCTGGTACAAGGGGACGGCCGACGCGGTGTATCAGAACCTCAACTACATTCGCGAGCGGCGCGCTGATCTGGTGCTCGTTCTCAGCGGCGATCACATTTATAAAATGAACTATGCCGAGATGATCGAGTTTCATCAGCAGCAACGCGCCGATATGACCGTCGCCGTCATGCATGTGCCGCTCGAAGAGACTGATCGCTTCGGCATTATGACCGTCGATGCAACCCAGCGGGTCACCGAGTTTACCGAAAAGCCGAAGAACCGCGATAAAGGCACCCTCGCCAGTATGGGCATCTACCTGTTCAATGTCGATACGCTGATCCAACGCCTGAGCGAAAATGGCGAAGGTTCGCCCCGGATCGATTTCGGCAAGCATGTCATTCCGGCGATGATCGGGCGCGACGCGGTCTATGCGTTTCCCTTCAAAGGGTACTGGGTCGATGTCGGAACGATCCAGTCCTACTGGGAAACGAGCATGGACTTGCTCAATCCCGACAATACCCTCAATCTGTACGACACCGACTGGGTCATTCACACCCGCAGCGAAGAACGCCCGCCCGCCAAACTCGGACCACAGGCGCGCGTCAGTCGCAGCCTGATCTGCAACGGGTGCATCATTCGCGGGACCGTCGAGCATTCGGTGCTCTCGCCAGGGGTGTATGTCTCGCCTGGCGCGATTGTGCGCGATAGCGTGGTAATGAACGATACCTGGATCGGTCCCGGCGCGGTGCTCGACCGGGTGATCGTCGATAAGAACGTGGTGGTCGGCGCAGGAGTCCGGCTGGGGTGCGGCGACGATATGACGCCGAACCGTGAGCAGCCCGATAAACTGGCGACTGGCATTACCATCGTCGGCAAGAGCGCGCATATTCCGCCAAATATCCGCATTGGGCGCAATGTTGTGATCAATGCCGACCGTGACGAGGAAGATTTCCCGGCTGGCGATGTGAAGTCGGGCGAAACCGTATAGAGGCGCATATGCTCCGCACCTATGCCATGATCCTGGCTGGCGGCGAAAGTCCGGCGTTGAGCGTGTTGACCGCCGAGCGTTCAGAGGCGGCGGTGCCCTTCGCTGGCAAGTACCGCATTATCGACTTTACGCTGTCGAACTGCGTCAACTCCGGCATCTACAACGTCGGCGTGCTGACGCAGTACCGCCCGCGGTCGCTCCACGAACACATTGGCGTCGGCAAGCCGTGGGACCTCGACCGGCGCATCGGCGGCGTGCGGGTGCTCCACCCGTACCTGACGAGCGAGGGGGGCGCCTGGCAGCGCGGCAATGCCGACGCCCTGCGCGCCAATCTCGATATCATCGCCGAACAGAAGGTCGATGCCGTCCTGGTGCTCGCCGGCGATCACGTGTACAAAATGGATTATCGCCCGATGCTCCAGTTGCACGAGGACCTCGATGCCGATCTGACTCTGGCGGTGCATAGCGTCAGCCCGCACGAAGCGCATCGCTACGGCATCGTGTCGGTCGATGCCGACGGCATTGTGACGCAGTTCGAGGAGAAGCCGCGCCGTCCGCGTTCGAGCCTGGCATCGATGGGCATCTATGTCTTCCGCAAGAACTTCTTGATGGAAGTGCTGGCAACCAGCGATGAGCAGAATATCGGGCGCGACCTGATGCCGAGACTGGTGCATGAGACGAGCGTCGTGTCGTACCATTTTCAGGGGTACTGGGCGGACGTCGGGACGGTGCAGGCGTACTACGAGGCGAATATGGCGCTGCTCGTCGAAACCCCGGCGCTCGATCTCTACGACCCGGAGTGGGTGATCCATACGAAGAGCGAGGAGCGCCCGGCAGCCGAGATCGGTGACAATGCGCGCGTCGATGGCAACCTGCTCTGTGATGGCTGCCGCATTTATGGAACGGTTGCGCGCTCGATCATTGCGCCGGGGGTTGTGGTCGCCGAAGGCGCTGTGGTGCGCGACTCGATCCTGCTGAGCGCGACGGTCGTTGAGCCTGGCGCAGTAGTGGATCGCTGCATCGTCGATAAGGAAGTCGTGATCGGCAGCGGCGCGGTCGTCGGCGATGGCGAGGATAACACCCCCAACCAGCGTTCGCCCGATCTGCTGAACACTGGTCTCACCCTGGTGGGACGCAGCGCGCAGATACCGCCGAATGTGCGTATTGGCAGAAATGTCATTATCCGTCCCCGCGTCACAGCGGCATCGTTCGGCGGGCAGACGGTCGTTTCCAGCGGGGCGACGATCACCCGCTGAAACGGCAAGGAGGGTGGTGTGACGCTTGAACAAAACCGCGCCCGTGTGGTGGCTGCTGTCTGGCAGGCGATTGCGCAGAGCGGCGTTGATCTCTCTTCGGTGCCGCGTGACCAGCAGGATCGCCTAGTGGCGGCAATCGCCGATACGCTGCTGCCGACGGTCAATCAGATGCTCGATGAAGTTGCGCCGCCGGTCTCCGCCGAGGTCTCCGGCGATGAGCGCATCCTGTGGGAAGGGCGTCCGTTCCTCTCGATTACTGAGCGATATGTGCTGACCACCGAGCGCGTGCGGATTTACCGCGGGCTGATCGGGCGCAGCGTCGATGATATCGAACTCGTGCGGCTGCAAGACGTTGATTTCACGCAGAACGCTGGCGAGCGCCTTCTGGGCATTGGCGATATTCACCTGCGCGGCGCCGATGTCTCGACGCCGGAAACCACACTGCGCAACGTTCACCAACCCGAAGAGGTGCGTGAACTCATCCGGCGCGCCTGGCTCGACGCGCGGAAACGGTACGGCGTGTCGTTCCGGGAGCAGATGTGACTCAGAGACGCGGATATCCGGCGTAGTCGCCGAGGGTCGCAACTGCCGCTGCGCCGATGCGCGCGCCGAGCGCCAGCGATTCGGGAATACTCCATCCACGTAGCCATCCTGCCAGAAATCCGGCATTGAAGCCGTCTCCCGCTCCGACAGGGTCGATCACCTGGGCGACCGGCGCTGCCGGAACCGTCGAGCGTTGTCCGCCAACCAGC
>DAOTWI010000518.1:0-2019 GCA_034436075.1 Roseiflexus sp. | reverse complement strand
TTCGGCGCTGGCAGCGCCGCCGCCTGGCGCGATGATCGAACCTCCGCGCAGGGCGCTCCCGCCGGTGATCGCGCTGATGTCGTTCATCAGCCGCGCGCCAGTTTGCGGGTCGGCGGGGGGCAGGTATTCGTCGGAGTAACGCTGTACGTAGCCAGTCTGCGCGACGCGCGTCTCATCCCCTTTTCGCTGGCGCACCTCGATAGCATACGGCCCGTCAGCCGGCAGGATCAGCGCCTGCTCATAGCGCCCCGGCGCCGTCTGCCGCAGCGTGATCAGTTGCGAGGCGCCGCCGGGCAGCACAATCGTCGCCTGGGTGTCTGCCAGGTCGAGCGGTCTGCCGCCTGGGGCAATCGAATCGGCCACAATGCGCACGCCGTCGCCGTCACGAACAACGCGCACCTGGAGCGGTCCGCTATCCGGTTCTGGGAGGGTATACCGGATCATCTGCGCCCAGAAGCGCCCGTACTCGGGCCAGTTCGACCAGTCGGCAGCCCACGGCGCTTCTGCGCCAGGCGTCCAGGCGGCAGCGCGCCCCAACCCATACTGCCAGACTGCCAGCACCGGGTCGCCGTCGGGCGACTGGAGCACCAGATCAGCGCCGGGCTTCAGCGTAGTGGCGACATACCCTTTCAAGCCGGGTATCTGTTCGGGCGCAAAGTCGCGCAGCATCGGGTGCGGCGCCGTCTGTTCGGCGCGGAAATCCCCTTCGACCTGCGGCTCGGTGCGCACGATTTCGCTTTCGAGCAGCGTCAGGCGGGGGATGTCGTTCGGTTCGGCGGCGAAGTAGTAGCGCCCGGCGCCCCAGCGCGCCAGCACCTGGAGCAGGTCGATGTCCGCATCCGTGCCAATGGCAATGGTCGAGAGGGTGATATTCCGGCTGCGCGCTTCTTCGATCAGCGCCTGGTATGCTGGCCGGTCGTCGGTGAAGGAGCGCCCGTCGGTGAGCAGCACGGCATGGCGCACCCGTCCCGGCTGGCGCGCCAGTTCTGGCAACCCGACCTGCAATGCGTTGTAAATGTCGGTGCCGCCGCCGAGCGGCAGTGTGCTGATGCGGCGTTGCACATCCGCCAGGCTCAACCCGACGCCGACCGGCTGGAAATCGACGACCCAGCGCGTCGATACGTCGAACGCCAGCACTCCGATCCGGTCCTCAGCGCGCAACGACTCGGTCGCCATGATAGCGGCTTCTTTCGCCATGGTGAATTTGGAGAGGCCGGTTTCCGGTCCCATGCTGGCAGACTGATCGATGATCAGGAGCAGCGTCGTGTCGGAACGTTCCGGACGCGGGCGCGGGGTCATGATGACCGGCAGGGTTTCCTCGAGCGGTGTGTCCTTGTAGGCGCCAAGCGTGAAACTGGATCGCCCGCCAATTGCGAGCAAGCCACGCCCTTCGCTGCGCACAAACTCGCGCAGCGTCGCCATCTGGTCGAGGGTCAGGGCGCTGGCAGGCACATCGATCAGCACAATCCCGTCGTACAATCCCAGCGCCGAGATCTGGGCGGGCAGCGATGCGGCGTCCGCCACATCAGCCATCACACCCGCCTCACGCAGGGCGCTGCGCAATGGCGCACTACCGGCGTTGTCTGGTCTTTCCACCAGCAGAATACGCGGCATCGGCGCCACCAGCACCGTTGCGCCTGCAACATTGTTGCGCGCCAGCGTGTCGGGTTGGCCGGTCAGCGTCGCCTGCATCCGTAGAATGCCTGGACGTCCGGCGCGACCGGCGTAGGGGACGGCATTCTCGCCAGGCGTCAGGCGCACCTGCTGCGCCAGCACCCGCTCGTTGCCGACGGTCAATTCGAGTTGCGCATCGGCGGCGACGGTGCTGAACATCACGATGCGAGCGGTGAACTCTTCGCCCTCGCGCAGTGTGGCTGGCGTTTCGATGGCTGCAACCCAGAACTCTGGTCGTGCCGGCGTCTGGTAATATTCGGTATCGACCGGAATGCCCGCAATCGCGAGCGCCCGCGCTTCGGCAAGCGCATCGCCCCGGGTCTGGAGTCCATCCGAGAGGAGCGC
>DAOTWI010000517.1:0-3535 GCA_034436075.1 Roseiflexus sp. | reverse complement strand
GTCGGCGCTGTCGGTTCGAGCGCCAGCGGCGTTGCAGGGCGACGCAGCAGGTCGTTGAGGAACCAGCCAAGCGCGATCCCTGTCAGCAGGGTCAGAACAATGAGCGGGAGACTTGTGCTGCGCTGTTCCATAGCATCCGCCAGCGTATGATCTTCTCACGAAGATCGACGGATGTTCGCGCGCAGAAGTTCCCGAAACTCGTCAATCGCCTGCTGGCTGGCAAAGGCGCGCTTTGGCACCACCGAATATGCCCAGCGACCGTGGATCAGAACGAAGACGCGACTGCTCTCGGCGAACGATTGATAGCGGTCCCAGGGGCGACTGATCCGTTCCTTGCCGAAGCGAAAATGGACGCCCTGCCGATCAAAGGCGGTCTCAATCGGCTGGCGCAACGCCGGGCTGCTGCGGAAGGTGGACCAGACCAGCAGCAGCGGCACAGGATCGAACCAGGTAAATAACCCCAACGCGAGCAGAAGCAATGCTGCTGGCTGCACTCCCGCCGTGAACGAAATCCACACGGCGCTGAAGATGGCAATCACAGCCACACCTTTGTAGAACAGATGCTTGCGCGTCGAACGCTGGTAGAGGCGACAGGCATGCAGTTGTTCGTCGAGCGTGTGCGTGTACTCCAACGTCACACGTTGCGTACTTGCTGGCGTTGCTGCTGTCATGGAATGATCAACTCCTGTCCAATCCGCAGGGTATCGGCAGCGGCAGGCGTCAGATTATTGGCGCGCAGGAGCGCCTCGACCGTGACGCCATTGCGTTCCGCGATGGTGCGCAGCGTGTCTCCCGGTTGCACCACATACCGCCGTCGTCCCGCCGGTGGAACAGCAGTTGCGGTGGGGGCAGCGGTTGGTTCAGCGGTCGGTTCGGGCGTCGCGGTTGGTTCAGCGGTCGGTTCGGGCGTCGCGGTTGGTTCGGCGGTCGGTTCGGGCGTCGCGGTCGGCTCAACAGTCAGTTCCGGTGTTGCGTTTACTGGCGTCGGTTGAACTGCTGGCGTAACGGCGACCTCCTCCAGCAGCGGAACACCGGTCGGCGGCAGCGCAGACGCTTCGACAGGAGCGGCAATCGGCTGCATGACTGTGAGACCGGCGATGCGCAGGCTGAATGTATTGCTGCGCGCCAGGGCGAACACCGCGCCAAACGCCGTTCCGAAGACCACGACCGCCAGCGCCATGCGCACCCGCTCGTCGAGGCGCTGCCGCGTCAGGCGTAGCGCAACAGCGCCAATCAGCGGCAACAGGAGCGCGATCAGAAGAAGTGTGAGCAGCATCCACTGCGACATAGCCGGGTCACCGTTCCTGCAGGCGCGCGATCGTTACGCCGTCGCCGCCTTCCGCTGCACTGGCGCTAGTGAATGATGCAACCAGTTTGTGTTCTTTGAGCAGATCGCGCACCGCCTGCCGCAGCGCGCCGGTGCCTTTGCCGTGAATGATGCGCACCCACGGCAATCCGGCGAGATAGGCATCGTTCAGGTAGTGATCGAGCCGGTCACGCACATCGGCAGCTCGCCAGCCGCGCATATCGAGTTCGAGCGACACGTCGCGCGGCGCAGGGATCGATGCGCCGCGTGATTCGTATGCCGGACGAGCGGATAGCGCTTCTTTTCCATCGCCCCGCTTTTCGCGCGTCAGTTCGGCAAGATCAGCCTGCATGCGGAACCCGCCAACCTGCACCTCGGCAGTCTGTTCCTCTTCATCGATCGAGAGAATCTCGCCGGTCAACCCGACAGAACGCACGCGCACGGCATCGCCGGGGCGCAGCGGACGCGGACCTTGCTCAACGACGGTCGTTGCCGCATGTCCGGCAGGTTTGCCAGGCGGGGTTTCAGGAAGGTTGGCGCGCGTCTCCTGCAAGCGTCGTTCCGCCTCTTCAAGCCACTGGCGCGAGACCGACACCGAGCGAAACTCATCGCGCAACCGACGCACCTCACTGCGCGCCTGGCGCAACTCTGCTTCGATCTCGTCGCGCGCCGATTGCCAGGCTTCGTTGCGCTGCGCCTCGAATTCGCGCAACTCGATGGCAAGCCGCTCACGGTACTTTTCGGCATCGGCGCGCACTTCCTGCGCCCGTTGCAACTCCGCTGCGGCGGCATCGCGTTCGCGGCGGATGCCTGCCAGCAAATCCTCAACCTGCACATCCTGGCGCGCCATGCTGGCGCGGGCGCGCTCGATCAACGCTGGCGACAGCCCCAACCGCGCGGCGATTGCCAGCGCATTCGAGCGCCCGGGCAGGCCGATGGTCAGTTTGTAGGTTGGCGCGAGGGTTTCGACATCGAACTCGACCGAGGCGTTTTCGACGCCGGGCGTGGCGTAGGCGAACGCTTTCAGTTCGGCATAGTGCGTGGTGGCGACGCCGAGCACGCCGAGTTCGAGCAGGCGCTCGATAATGGCGCGCGCCAGCGCCGAACCCTCCACCGGATCAGTGCCAGCGCCGAGTTCATCGAGCAGCACCAGCGCTGGCAGGCGATCTGTGCGCCCCGGTTCGTGCAGGGCATCGGCGCTCATCGTGTGACTGTTTGACGATTGCGCCGCCTCGCGTGCGGTCGAGTCCGCAGTGAACACTGTGGCGGACTCCGCATCCTGTGCGCCTTCCAGCGCGCGCAGAATGCGAATGATGTTCGTCATATGCGACGAAAAGGTCGAAAGGCTCTGTTCGATACTCTGCTCATCGCCAATATCGGCGAACATCTGCTGAAACACCGGCAGGCGCGACGGTTGAGCTGCGGGAATGTGCATCCCCGCCTGCGCCATCAACGCCAGCAACCCGGTCGTCTTGAGCGCAACGGTTTTACCGCCGGTGTTCGGACCGGTGATCAGCAGGATGCGGAACGGACCGCCGAGGCGCATATCGATTGGCACAACCTGCTGCGGGTCGATCAGCGGATGGCGCGCGGCGGTGAGCAGCAGCAACGGTTCGCCGGGCGGAGGCGCATCGACGATCTCCGGCATCACGCAGCGCATTGCGACGGCATAGCGTGCCATGGCGAACGACAGGTCGAGGAGTGCCAGCGCCTCGACGCCGGTGACGATTGCAGCGGCGTGATCGCCGACCTGCGCCGAAAGTTCCGCCAGAATGCGTTCGACTTCCGCCTGCTCGGCGAGTTGCAGTTCGCGCCAGGTGTTGTTGAGATCAACGACGGTCAACGGCTCAATGTAGAGCGTGGCGCCGCTTGCCGACTGGTCGTGCACCAGACCGCGCACCGCGCGGCGGTGCGTGGCTTTCACCGGAATGACATAGCGCCCGTTGCGCACCGTGATAATCGGCTCTTGCAACGCATCGCCGTGGGACATAATGAGGTTATGGAGTTTTTCCTGCAAGCGGTTGAAGGCGGTGCGCACCTCAGCGCGCAGCCGCGCCAGTTTCGGGCTGGCGCTATCGAGCACCTGGCCATCATCGCCGATGGCGCGCGTGATCGCATCTTCGATCTGCGGCAGCAACGGCAGATCGGCGGCAATCTCGCGGAGGAGCGGAAACGTTTCTGGATCGAGTTTCAGCAGCGTCGTGCGCAGGCGTCGCGCACTGGCGAGCG
>DAOTWI010000516.1:0-3607 GCA_034436075.1 Roseiflexus sp. | reverse complement strand
CCTGCAGCGGATGTGGTTGTGCTGGCGCTGCCGCTGACCCCGGCGACGCACCGCCTGTTCGGCGCCAATGCGCTGGCGCGCATGCGCCCCTCCGCGATCCTGGTCAACGTCGGGCGCGGCGGTGTGGTGGATACATCCGCGCTCCTGGCTGCACTTGATGCTGGCCAACTCGCTGGCGCCTATCTGGACGTATTCGAGCAGGAACCGCTGCCAGCGGACTCGACGCTGTGGGACCACCCGCTCGTCTCGATCACGCCGCATATGGCTGGCGTGATGCCGGATGACGGTCTGCGTTACCGCGATCTGTTCCTGAAGAACCTGGCACGTTTCCGCGCTGGCGAACCGCTGATCAACCAGCTTGATCGGCGCTCTTTCCTGTCCCGTTCCTGAAGCGGCTGTCACAAGAGGAGAACCTGTGCGAATTATTGAGCGGGGGACGATCTACGATGCGACACGGGCGGCGCCGGCGGCGCACTTCGCTACCTTCCCGGTACTGACGAGCACGCCAGAGGGCCGCGTGCTCGCCGCATTCCGCGTCGGCAGTTCAAAGGACTCAGCCGACGAGGATGTGCGGGTGCTGGCGAGCGACGATGAGGGCAGGACATGGCGTGAGATTTTCGGTGGATTCGGCGATATTTTGCCGGGAGGGTGGCGCGCACGGGCGCTTGGCGTCACCAGTCTGCCACGCGGCGGGCTGATCGGCGCGATCACGGCGATCGACCGCTCCGACCCGTCCCGCCCGCTGGCCAATCCAGATACGCAGGGACTTCTGCCGGCGAAGATTCTCGTCACGGAGTCGCCCGACGGCGTTACGTGGTCGGCGCTGCGCGCGGCGCCGACGGACCCCTATACCGGGTGCGTGACGACCGGAGCGATCCTGACGCTGCGCGACGGGACGCTGGCGCTGCCGTATGAGTCGTGGAAGGACTGGGACGACGCGAGCTACGGCGAGCACCGCGCTGCGCTGCGCCTCTCGTTCGATGGCGGACGCACATGGCCAGGGCATAGCATTGTTGCGCACGACCCGTCCGGACGGCTGCTGTTCTGGGACCAGCGCCTGAGCGCCGATCCGGCAACCGGGGCGCTGGTGGGGCTGTTCTGGACGCACGACCGGGTGGCTGCGCAGGATGCTCCGATCCACATTGCCCGGTGCGATGCCTGGGGAACTGGCTGGAGCGCGCCGGAGTCGACCGGGATCGCTGGACAGATCGCCAGCCCGCTGTTCCTGCCGGACGGAGGGCTGCTGGCAGTCTACGTCCACCGGCATAACCCCCCCGGCATCCGTGCGGTCTTGAGCGATGATGGCGGGCGGACGTGGCGGCTGGATGAGGAACTGCGCGTATACGACAGGCAGGGATCCGGGTCCGAGTCCGGCATGGGCGGCGCACGCGACTTCGGCGACTACTGGGCTGACATGAGCGTGTGGTCGTTTGGACACCCGGCGCCGCTCCTGCTGCCCGACGGCGATGTGCTGCTGGCTTACTACACCGGTGATAGCACAGCAATGAGCATTGAATGGGTGCGAATTGCACTATTTTGAGGGGGGGCGCAACGTGGCAGATCAAGCCGGACTGGGAGTAGCGCTCCGTATGTGGGAGGCAATTGGCTGGGAGCGCGTCTTTGCGCGGATCGCCAGCTATGCGGCGCGGACCTGGCGTGCGCTTGCAGAGACGCCCGGCGTGGTCGTCAAAACTCCCAGGGCGCCCCGTCAGGCTTCTGGGATTGTCAGCTTCCGCATCCCTGGCGTCCCGGGGACGACGGTATACAGGAAACTGCTGGAGCGCCACTGAATCCTGGTTTCGCCATTTGAGCCGGATACCGAGACGGTGCGCGTCTCGACCCACGTTTTCAACACCGGCGAGGAGCTGGAGCGCCTGGTTGCGGCGCTCCACACAGAGCAGTTTTATGGAGGTGCGTACGTGCCGCTTATGCTTGGCAACAAGAAGCATGTTTTTGTCGATTGGGCGCTTATCGAGCCGGGCTATGGCGTGGCCTGGGGCAACGTCCCGACGAGTTGGGAGATGCCGTATGGGCTGAAGATCGCCGTCCACCCGCCTGAGATTGATCCGGCGCCGCTCATTCTGCCGGAGCATCCCTGGGAGGGATTTATCAATGTTTACTGCACGCTGCTCGAGATTGGTGGCGGTTTCCGGCTCTATTACGAAACACATGTTCGCAAGGAAGATGGCGATACCGATGATCTGCGGGCGATGCTGGCGGTAGCCGAGTCGCGCGATGGCGTGACGTGGGAGAAGCCATCGCTCGGCATACTCAACTTTCGCGGCACGACCGACAACAACCTGGTCTACGGGCTGGACGCCGCTCTCGGTCGCGGCGCGCACGGCGCCACCGTGTTCGTGGACCCCTCGGCGCCGCCTGAGGCGCGCTACAAGCTCGTGCATATGGGCCGCGAAGACGGACGCTACCAGGTGTTCGGCGCAACCTCGCCGGATGGTCTGCGCTGGACAGCCATATGCAAGCCGTTGCTGGACTCATACATTAGCGACACGCAGACGGTTATCCGCTTCGATGAGCGACGCGGACGGTATGTCGGTTACTTTCGCGGCTGGACGCACCAATCACATGCGCCGGGCTTCCACGGGCGGCGGGCAATCAGCTACGCCGAAACCGAGGACTTTGCGCACTGGCCCACGCCTGAGATTATTGTAGCGCCCGAAGCCGCCGACGATCCCGGAACGGACATCTACACCAACAGCTACACGCCCTGGCCAGGGACTGAAGATGCACACCTCATGTTCCCCGCCTATTACGTTCGCGCGCTTGATATTCTTGAGGTTCATCTGTTGAGCAGCCGCGACGGTGTGCGCTGGGAACGACCGTCGCGTGCGCCGGTGATTAGTGCGGGCGAGTCGGGGAGCGGGCGCGAGGGCGGCGTTTACGCCGGGTGCGGGTTGGTGACGCTCCGTCCGGGTGAGTGGTCGCTGCCGATTGGACCAAAGCGCTGGACCCACAACCAGAGCCATTTCCCCAGCGGGCGCGTGACGCCCGACAATGGGCTGCTGCGACGCGCTGTATGGCGTCCGGACGGGATGATGTCGCTCGAAGCGTTTGCCGAGGGACAGTGCTCGACCTTCCCGCTCGTTTTCGCTGGCAACCGGCTCCAGGTGAATGTCTGGGCGCGTTTCGCCGGTGAGGCGCGCTTCGAACTAGCGACTGTCGATGGCGCTACGATTCCCGGTCGATCCTTCGCCGAGTGCGACCCGGTGATCGGAGACGCGCCGCAAGCCACCGTGACGTGGGGCGGTGACGCAGACGTTTCGGCATGGTCCGGGCAGGTGGTCCGGTTGCGGATCAGGCTGCGCCGGGCGCGGTTGCACGCGCTCCAGTTCGTTGGATAGCGGCATGCGCCGCAGGAGAGGCGTATGGAGATGATCAACCTGGCTGATATCGAGGCGCTGGCGCGCGAGCGTCTCCCACGCGATGTGTGGGACTGGTTGGCGGGAGGCGCCGAGGATGAGCGCACCGTGGCGTGGAACACTGAGGCGTTCCGGCGCATCCGGCTGCGGCCGCGGGTTTTGGTGGACGTGCGCCGGCGCGAACTGGCAGTGAACGTTCTGGGGCAGGACATCGCGCTGCCGGTGCTGGT
>DAOTWI010000515.1:0-2068 GCA_034436075.1 Roseiflexus sp. | reverse complement strand
CGGCGGAACGCCCGCCCGGCGCGACTTCAGTCGCCAGCCGAGGCGCAGCGCCACAGAGACGCGCTTGCTTGCCGCCTGACAATGCATGCCTGGACCTGCGAAGGGCAAAAGATATTGGCGTTGTTCCAGATGCCAGCGCGACGGACGTTATTGCGAGCGCCGCCTGCCCGCCCGGCGGCTGATGAGGATGAAGAAATCTGGTATCTGAGAGCTGAGTGGCAGGCTAAAGCTTGCTCAGGACAGAGAAGCCCCGCAGGGGCTTTCACGATCTCAGTAAGGGCTTATGAACATTAAGAATTCAATCCGGTCCAGCCCGCGCAGGCGGGCTTCGCTTCCCGTAGCCCGCGACTTCAGTCGCCGGGCTATGGGGCGCAGCGCGAATGCCGGGTTATTCGGTGAATGTTCATCAGCCCGACGCTCACATCTGATTGAGAAACCGCAGCATGGTCTGGCGATATTCCTCAAATGCGGTACGCCCCTGCGGCGTGAGCCGCAACAATGTCAGCGGCATCTTACCACGAAACGTTTTCTCGATCTGCACATACCCTGCTTCCTCCAGTTTGCTCAGGTGTGTCGAAAGATTCCCCTTCGTCAGGCCGGTTGCGTTGAGCAGATAGCGAAAATCGGCTTCCTCGACGGCATTCAGGGTCGCAATGATTGCCAGCCGCGCCGGTGCGTGGATGACGTCGTCGATGTCGGTCAGGATCGACTCGCTCATACCGGCTGCTCCTCGATCTGTGGGTGGGTGCGGAGATACCGGTTGAGCGTCCACGCACCTCCTGCGAACATTGCCACCCCCACGATGGTCAGGACGCCTGCGCCATTCAGGATCGCATTGCGCGCCGCTGCCGACGCGATTTGCCGTATGGCAAGATTGGTCAGCATCCCGCCGACCAATGCCAGCACAGCATAGACGCCATATCGCCTGCTCGCTTGCTGATAGGCCATGGCTCCCAACAATGCGACAAGCAACAGGGGCGCCAGGAATGCAGCGACCATCTGACCAGTGGCGTCGCCTCCCCACATCAGCCCTGCAAGCACGGCGAGAACCATCACTCCCCCGATCCCCAACGCAGCAACCAGGCGTTGAGCAGTTTCTCGACGCGTTGGGGTGCGGTATTTCACATACCCGGTGCGCGGATAGGTCACACGCGCCTTTAGCGCCTGAACGACGAAATGGCCCAGGACAATCCCGAGAACGAGCGCGGTACTCCGTATGACCGAGACCCAACCGCTATCGGTATGGGCATCCCACCACAAGAGCGCAGCATAGATAACGAAGAACAATCCGGCATACAAGTCCGGAATGCCGTCTTCTGTCCAGTAACGCTGGACGCGCTGCTCAGCAGATCGAATGACGCTGCTCATAGGTTTACTCCTGAGATTAGTTTGTTTTTCAAACTAGTTTTATTTTACTCCTGTTTTTCGTGCGTGTCAAGCGCTGGTGCGGAATAGTGCGTCCTGCGGTATAATCGGGTTCGATGGACCTCGACGAGAAACTTGACATCCTGGCGCCGGCGGCGCGCTTCGATGCCTGTGATCAGTTCCTGGGAAAACGCCGCGCGGTCTCCCTGGCAACCGGGTGGAACGACGCCGCCATCGTCGCCGATGCCGGCGGCGATGGGCGCGCGCTGCCGGTCTTTCGGTTGTTGCTGAGCAACCGTTGTGAGTGGAACTGCGCCTACTGCCCGCTGCGTTCCGGCAACGATACGCCGCGCACCGCGCTGACCCCCGACGAACTGGCGCGCGTCTTTCTGCCGCGTGTCGAACGGAAGACGGTGCAGGGGCTGCTCATTTCCACCGGCGTCGATGGCAACCCGTCCGCGGCAACCGGGCTCATGCTCGATGCGGTCGAAGCGTTGCGCACGCGCCACGGGTATGCCGGGTACGTCCATGTGAAATTGCTGCCTGGCGCGCCTGCTGCGGAAATCGAGCGCGCTGCGCGCCTTGCCGACCGTATCAGCCTGAACCTGGAAGCGCCAACCGCAATGCACCTGGCGCGCATTTCGCCGGAGCGCGACTGGCTGCGCGACCTGATCGCGCCGCTGGCGCTGGCGCGCGACTGGAG
>DAOTWI010000514.1:0-1502 GCA_034436075.1 Roseiflexus sp. | reverse complement strand
GCGGGCGCGACGAGGCGGCGCTGCGACGGGCCGAGGCGGACGCTGTGCGCGCCTTTGACCTGGTTGAAGCGTCGGGGGGGTGAGAAGCGAGAACTGAGAAGCGAGAACTGAGAACTGAGAAGCGAGAACTGAGAACTGAGAACTGAGAACCGGGCGCCGGGAGAGCAATGTTGCAATGTTGCTACTATTCTGAAAGAATCCTGGAACTCTTGCGTTCACCTGTTGCAGGTATATTCATACTTGACTTGGTTTCTACGCATTGAGTCAGGCACGTGAGGCACGCTATGGAAACCGGCTCAGAGTTTGTCGCTGGCGCGCGGTGGTAGTTGATTCGGCTGTTTGCGATTGTGCTTATGGTGAGCGCGCTTGTTGCATCTTTGCTGGTCAGCGCATTAATCGTTGTGACGCAGAACGTCGCTGGTTTGCTCCCTTACCTGGGAATGTTGGGCGTGGGTCCTGTGTGTGGCGTTGCAACGCTGGCATTGCTGAACCGCTGTGTCTTGTGGCAGGCGACACTCCCGCTGGTGATCGGGCTTGATGTCGTCCTTGTCGCAAGCGCGGTTCTGGTTCCTGAACAGACCATGGTGGCTGTGCCTTTTCTGATTGTTCCAGTTCTTCTCGTGAGCCTGAGCCGGCATCGACCGTTGATCTTTGTTACAGTAGGCGTCAATATCGTGATCAGTGTGGCGCTTGCAGGAGCGGCGCCGCGCCCACGCACGGATCAGGTGATTCTTGGCGATGCGTTGCCGCTGCTTGCTGGCATTGGAGCGGCTACGCTTCTGGTCATTATCTGGCTCTTGAGCGACCGGTTGCTCGCCATTTCCGATCAGGCCGTCGCGCTGGCGGACAACCGCGCCGCCGAAGCTGACGCCGCACGGCAACAGGCGGAGGAGGCGCAGCGCACCATCGCGCAACAGTATGCCGAACAAAAACAGTTGCTCGACTTGGTCAACGTGCTTGAAACGCCGGTCATCGCGATTGGCGAAGGGGTGCTGCTGGCGCCAGTCGTGGGTCGTCTGGATAGCCGCCGCGCTGAACATCTCACGCAGCGCCTGCTCCACGCCGTCCATGAGCAGCGCGCGAAGGCGGTGATTATCGACATCGCTGGCGTTCCGGTGGTCGATACCATGGTAGCGCAGTTGCTGATCCGCACAGCGCAATCCATCCGGTTGCTCGGCAGCCGTGTCACGCTGACCGGCATTACTGCCGAAACCGCGATGACCCTGAGCCAGCTGGGCGTGAGCCTGAACGAGATGCACACCACGCGCAATCCGCAGGAGGCGCTGCAGGTAGTCGGGGCATCTGTGGGGAATGTGCAGATACGGCGATCGTGACGTTGTCAGAAATCGGGTATGCATGTTCTGCGCTATAATGTCGGCGTCCTTCATAGCTTGCTCGCAGGGCAGGTCTCAGACCTGCCCTTCCTGTTTGGAGTTTGAATAATTATTCCGCTATCCGTTCGTCCGCCCGGCGACTGAAGTCGCGAGCTACAGTTGCGAAGC
>DAOTWI010000513.1:0-2083 GCA_034436075.1 Roseiflexus sp. | reverse complement strand
GGTTGGCGTTGGCTGAGCCTGTCGAAGCCAACGCCAACCGCAGGTGCAGGCGCGATTGTCCAGGTTTTGCTTGCTCTCCCTTTCACTTCGTTCCCCGCAGCGTGTAGACCACAATCCCCTCTCCGCCGAACTTGGACGCATCGATCGCGCCAATGACGAGCGCCGTCGTGCCGTGTTCGTACCCGTCGAGCAGCACATCGCCCTGACGGCCGGGCATGCGCTTCAGATGCCACCAGCCATTCTGGGTCAATGCCATGTAGTGGTTCTGCACATCTTCGAGCGAACCATCGTTGATCACAAAAATCTCTTCGACCAGTGTCTCTTCTTTGACAGCGTCTTTGCGCATTTCCTCAATCGCCACGCTCTTCCAGTCGGCAATAATCTGATCGATCTTGGGGCTGCGGCTGGTCTCGAACGGCTGCGCATTCGGCGGCGGCGGCACGCTGACATCCCCCCCGCCGCAGGCGGCAAGCGTAAAGAGCGCCAGAATGACAAGTGCGATGATCCGTATGCTGCGCATGGATAGTCCTTATCATAACGTATTGAATCGTGTAACGGGGAGAAGTATACCATACCGCTTTCAGGATTGCGCGCCACGACGCGCCTGCGCATCGAGAAATCGTCTTATGACCATGGTGACGGCTTCCGGCGCTTCGACCGTAGATGTGTGCCCCGCGCCGGGGATGACGATCAGCGCCGCATTGGGAATGCGCTCCTGAATGCGCCTGGCTTTATCAGGCGGGGTCGCCGCGTCCTGATCGCCGACGATAATGAGCGTCGGCGCGGTAATCCGGTCGATCTGATCATAGACCCCCTGGCGTTCAATGACGCCCCGAACGGCGCGCGAAATGCCGATCCGGTGATTGGCGATCATCCGTTCACGCCACATTGCGCGCTCCTGCGCACGGTTCGGGTCATTCAGAAACGTCGTGCCGAACATGATCGGCATCACCTGATCGGCAACCAGGCGCAACCCCAGCCAGCGCGCAATGAAATTGAGCAGGCGGTACCGCCCCACATTCTCGCGCGGCTCCGGGTCAGCAGAGGTTTCCAGCAGAATGAGCGACCGGATCAGTTCGGGACGGCGGATCGCCAGTCGCATGCCGATGAACCCGCCCATTGAGAGACCAACGAAATGGCAGGGAGCGGCGCTCAAGGCGTCGATCAGCGCCGCGGCATCCTCGCTGAGGGTGTCCATATCGTACCCTGACGCGGTCACCTCGCTCTGCCCCTGCCCGCGAAAGTCGAAGGTGATGCAGCGATACCGATCCTTCAGCGCATTGACCTGATAATCGAACATTCGTCCGCTCCATAACAGTCCGTGCGCAAACACGATTGTTTCAGGACCGGTTCCGTGTTCGTCGTAGTGGATTGTCGCTCCGTTTACATGAATGTGGGGCATAGGTCACCTGCAACATTCACCGTCCCGTCCGTTCGCGCCCATACGCTTCGATTTCGTTGAGGAACCGCGACGGTTTCGCCTGCTTCCCGCGCATCCGGCTGGCTGCCCAGGAGAGGTAGAGTTGTTCGCCTGCGCGGGTCAGCGCAACATAGCAGAGGCGGCGCTCTTCCTCCACGCCATCCGGCGTCGCCAGGCTGTGTTCGTGCGGCAGCGTCCCTTCTTCCAGACCCGCAACGAACACGATGGGCCACTCCAGACCTTTGGCGGCATGGATGGTGGACAACTGCACCCGATCACGCTCGTCATCGTCATCGCCGGCGCTGGTCAGCAACGCTACCTCTTGCAGGAAGGCGTTGAGCGCGGCGTGCTCGGCAGCGGCATTCGCCAGTTCCTGCAAATGGGCGCGCGCATCCGGCAGTTCCTCCGGTTCCAGGCGCTGCTCCAGCCATGCCTGGTAGCCGGTGCGTTCGAGCACATCGGCGAGCAGGTGATCCGGCGACATCCCGCTCTCCGCCAGGCGCCGCCAGCGTGTGATCAACGCTGCCAGTTGTCGTGTGCCTTCGGCGGCTTTCGGCGTCAGCGACGCCAGCGCCTCGGGATGCGCCAGCGCCTCGGACAGCGGCAATCCCTGCTGTGCAGCAACGGCGGAGAGCGTCGCCAGTGCGCTGGCGCCCAGGCCAC
>DAOTWI010000512.1:0-3563 GCA_034436075.1 Roseiflexus sp. | reverse complement strand
GCCCGTTGCTGGATGTGCAGGCGCGCTGGTCGCTGCTTCCCGGCGCCGATGAGTTGCTGATCGAGCGGGTGCAGACGCGGGAAGGGCATCACCTGTTTGTCTACCCCTTCGAGGGGCGGTTGGTGCACGAAGGAATGGCAGCGCTGATTGCGTTTCGCCTGAGCCGTCTGCGCCCGATCACCTTTACCCTGGCGATGAACGACTACGGCTTCGAGTTGCTGGCGCCAGAACTGGCGCCGCTCGACGAAGCGCTTGGCGTGGCGTTCGACGCCGCACACGGAGCACGGCAATGGTCGATGGCCGGCGCTGATGCGCCGCTCTTCAGCCGTGAACGCCTGACGGACGACATTCTTGCCAGCCTGAACGCCACTGAGATGGCAAAGCGCCAGTTCCGCGAAATTGCGCGGATTGCCGGTCTCGTCTACGAAGGATACCCTGGTGAGAAGAGCGCCCGCCAGATCCAGGCGTCGAGCAGCCTGATGTATGATGTCTTTGTGCAGTACGACCCGGAGAACCGGTTGCTGGAACAGGCGCGGCGCGAGGTGCTGGAGCGCCAGCTGGAGCAAAGCCGCCTGGCGGCGGCGCTGGCGCGCATTGCCGCAGGGCGGATCATCGTTGTGGACGTGCCGCGCCCAACGCCATTCGCCTTCCCGCTGCTCGTCGACCGTCTGCGCGAAAGTCTCAGTTCCGAAAAACTGGCGGACCGGGTGCGCAAGATGCAACTGGCGCTCGAACGCGAAGCGGGTGGCGTTCCGTAGAGAATCAGCGGCTCACAAACGCCTGACCAAAGAGCTACCACGTCGATTGCTGCACCATCACCTGGAAGACAAAGATGCCGAAAATGATCAGCGGCGTCATGCGACGCAACCAGCGCAGCGCAATATCGTTCTGGACAATCTCATCAGCCGCAGGAAAATACCGCGCCAGGTGGAGGCATCCAAGCACCAGAACGACGGTTGTCATCCAGAAGCTGCCAGTCATCATAAAGGCAAAACAGAGAAGCGCCGCTAGACCGATGATCGACAGGTAGATCGGCATTTCGCCGGCATCATTGCCCTGAGAGTTACGGGGATCCATACGGTTCACCTGTACCTGTGTCGGGAGTGAGTGTCTGTCACTCCAATCCAGTAACCGTAAGGCGGCGAGGGCCGGATGCCGCCTGTTGTGTGCTGTTGTTCACAGGTATAATAGCATGATGGAGATACAATCGCCAGGATCAACGCGGTAACAAGTTAATTGCCAGATTGTAATCAACATTTTCTTGACATTTCTCAGGACATGCCATGCGCTGGACAACCATTTTCCGTCTTGGTTTGATCAACGTCGCTGTTGCACTGACGGCGGTTCCGATCGAGAGCACCCTCAACCGGATCATGATCAGCGAGTTGCGACTGCCCGCCTCGCTGGTGGCGCTGCTGATCGCGCTACCCTACGCCTTTTCGCCGATCCAGATCTGGATCGGGTCCTTCTCTGATCGTCACCCGTTGCTGGGGTTTCGACGCACGCCCTATACGATCATCGGCTTGCTATTGTGCGCTGGCGGGTCGGCGCTCTCGCCGACGGCTGCGTTTGCCATGGCGGAGAACTTCTGGACGGGGTTGCCGCTTGGGTTGCTGGCATTTGGCGCATGGGGCATGGGATTCAACTTTGCAACAGTGTCGTACCTGTCGCTGGCGACGGATCTTTCCGGTGAAGAGTACCGCGCACGCACGGTTGGCGTCATGTGGTTCATGTTGATTGTCGGCGTTATCATCGCTGGCGTCAGCCTCTCGCGAATGTTGCGCGACTACACGCCAGCGGCGCTCTTTACAGCGTTCTACGTTGTGTGCAGCATTGCGCTGCTGATCGGCATCGCCGCGCTGTGGGGCATCGAAGGGCGCGATACCGAGCCGGCGACGTCCGAACGGCGCAGTTTCGCGCAGATGATCGCCACCGTCGCCGGAACGCCGCAGGCGCGCCTGTTTTTTGTGTACCTGGTGTTGCTGCTGATCGCCATTCTGGGGCAGGACGTGCTGCTCGAGCCGTTTGCCGCCGATGTGTTCGGCGTGCCGGTTGAGGTCACGACGCGCTACACATCGATCTGGGGTGCGGCGTTGCTCGTCGGGCTCCTGACGACCAGTCCGCTGGCGCGGCGGCGCGGGAAACCATTCGCCGCCGCTATTGGCGGAGCGCTGGTGGTGATCGGGTTGGTATTGATCGCACTGAGCGGCATCCTGGACCTGCCAGCCATCTTCACGCCGAGTCTGATCGTCTTCGGGTTTGGCAGCGGCGTTTCCACCGCCGCGAACCTGGCGCTCATGCTCGATATGACGGTGCCAGGACAGATCGGCGCATTCGTCGGCGCCTGGGGGGTCGCCAATTCTATGGCGCGTCTGCTGGGAACCGTGCTGAGCGGCGTGACCCGTGACATTCTGACGGATCTGTTCAATGACCGGATGCCCGGATATGTGATTGTCTTTCTGCTCCAGGCCGCCGCGATGGTCACATCACTGGCGCTGCTGCCGCGGATCAGCACCGCGCGCTTCCGCCGCGAAGCGGCGCCCTCGACGCGCGAACTCGTGGCGCTTGCCGGCGAGTCGCAGGGGTAGGGCTGGATTCGCTATCGAACGCGAGGTGCGTATGAGACCGATTCGTATCGCTCTGGTCGATGATCACAGCATCGTCCGGCGCGGGTTGAGCGCCTATCTTGCCGCCCAACCCGGCATCGCCATCGTCGGCGAAGCGGCCAGCGGCGAGGAAGCGTTGAACCACGCATCGGACTGGCAGGCGGATGTGATCGTGATGGACGTCCTGATGCCAGGCGGGATCGACGGAATCGAAACGACCCGCCGGCTGAAACGTCTCGTGCCGCAGACACAGATCGTCATTCTGAGCGGATACGCCGACGACGCGCGGATCATTGGCGCATTGCGCGCTGGCGCGATCACGTATGTCGAGAAAGACAGCCAGCCGGAGCAATTGCTCGAAGCGGTGCGCAGCGCGGCGCAGGGCAAAGCCGTGTTCGAGCCATTGCTCATGCAACGAGTCGTTCAGGCGCAGACGATGCAGCACGGCGACGCGCTCACCGAACGCGAGGGGGACGTGTTGCGCCTGCTGGCGGAGGGGCTGACCAACGCAGAAATCGCGGCGCGCCTGTCGGTGAGCGAAGAGACCGTCAAAACGCACGTCGCCAGCATCCTGCGCAAACTCGGACTGGCGCACCGCACCCAGGCGGCGATCTACGCCCTGCGCCACGGGTGGGTGAAGGGGTGAGAATTGGAGCACACTTACTGTCTGATTGAAGATAAGACAGCGGCGACGCTGGTATTTCAACCTGGAGTTCGACAACGGGGAACAAAGGGGAACGGCGAGGTTCTCCGCGTATCATACCACAACGTTGTGTCAGGGAACGTCACAAGACATTCCTTCCCACAAGACCCTTCGAGGTCGGGAGAGGTGCAAACCGGGGACGGGAGTCTTTCCGCTCACGCGGTTCTACGACAGCGCGTGATTACTGGCGGAGACCTCAAGGGTCGGGTACGTTCCCGCCTTCAACCTCGTTCGCCTGCCTCCCTCGTGCCTCG
>DAOTWI010000511.1:0-2002 GCA_034436075.1 Roseiflexus sp. | reverse complement strand
GAATGGCGCACTAGGCGGCATGCTGGAGATGCTCGGACGCGCCGCGCGCTTCGATGCCGCAGCACACCGCGCGGATTGCGCCACGTTCGCGCGGGTGTACGATCCGGTCGGCATCCTGCCGCCGGATCAGTACATGGCAGTCGTCGTGCAGGCAACCGAGGGATGTTCGTTCAATACCTGCACCTTCTGCGACTTTTACCGTGATCGTCGTTTTCGCATCAAGTCGCCCGACGAGTTTCGCACGCACGCGCAGGCGGTGCGCGCGTTTCTCGGCGATTCGCTTGTCATGCGGCGATCGATCTTCCTGGGGGAGGCGAATGCATTGGCAGCGCCAACCCATCGACTGGAAGCGTTTATGGAGATTGCGCGCGAAGAGATTGGCGCACTGCCCGTCCATGCCTTTCTCGATGCCTTGACTGGCAGGAAGAAGAGCGTGGAGGAGTATGCACACCTGGGTGTGCTGGGATTGAAGCGGGTCAGCATCGGACTCGAGAGCGGGCACGATCCATTGCTGGAGTTCGTGCAGAAACCGTCGAGCGCCGCCGATGCTGCAGAGACAGTTGCGACGCTAAAGCGGGCGGGGATTGCGGTGAGCCTGATCGTACTCGTCGGGTTGGGGGGCGATCGCTTTGCCAGCAGCCATGTCGCCGATACGGTTGCGTTGCTCAACCGGCTGCCGCTCAGCGCCGGGGATATCATCTACTTCAGCACGCTCGTCGAACGTGCGCGTGCGCCATACAGCATACGCGCAGCGGAAGCGGGCATTCGACCGCTCGACAATGCCGAACTTCGCGCACAACGTCAGGCGATTGTGGAGGGCTTGCGTTTTGGATCATCCGGTCCGCAGATCGCCACTTACGATATTCACGAGTTCATTTATTGATCGGAGGTCGAGATGGTTCGGGGACGCATCATTGTAGATACGGAACGCTGCAAGGGATGCGGATTGTGTGTCGCGTTCTGTCCAAGAGGCGTTGTGCATCTCGCGGCGTCGCTTAATGCTGCTGGTCATCATCCCGCGCACCTGCACGATCCCGACAGCAAATGCACCGGATGCACCATTTGCGCTCTGGTATGCCCTGAAGCGGCAATCACGGTCTATCGCACATTCTCCGTCAAAGCCAGTATCACCGCTGGCGGTGTGTGCGCTCTGGAAGCAGCGTCGTAACGACGACAGCAATAGAGGAGATCGCAATGGCGCGAGAACTTCTGAAAGGCAATGAAGCAATTGCTGAGGCAGCGCTTCGTGCCGGCCTCGATGCCTACTTCGGGTATCCGATCACACCGCAGACCGAACTTCTCGAATATCTGGCGCGGCGCATGCCTGAGCTGGGTCGGGCGTTCGTGCAGGCGGAGAGCGAAGTCGCTGCCATCAACATGGTGTATGGCGCTGCCTGCGCCGGGAAGCGCGCAATGACCTCGTCGTCCGGTCCGGGCATCAGCCTGATGCAGGAGGGGTTGAGTTACCTTGCAGGCGCCGAACTGCCCGCGGTTGTGGTGGATGTGATGCGCGGCGGTCCTGGGTTGGGCAACATCGCCGCCTGCCAGGCGGATTATTTCCAGGTGACTCGCTCGGCAGGGCACGGCGATTTTCGCCCGTTGACGCTGGCGCCAGCGACAATTCAGGAAGCGATTGACCTCACCAGGCTGGCGTTCGATCTGGCGGAACAGTACCGCATGCTGGTGATCCTGCTGGTCGATGGCAACCTGGGGCAGATGATGGAGCCTGCCGAACTGCCGCCGTTTCGTCAGGACGCTCCATCGACGCCGGAGTGGGCGGTGAGCGGCGCGGAAGGGCGTCCGCACCGGATCATCACGTCGCTCTACCTCCAGCCCGAGGCGCTCGAACGACATAACCTGAATCTGCAAAAGAAACTCGCCGTCATTGCCGAACGCGAGCAGCGAGGTGCCGGGCTTTACCTGGAAGACGCCGATCTGATCGTCGTCGCCTTCGGCAGCGCGGCGCGCGTGGCGCAGAACGCAGTCGAAGCGGCGCGCGCGC
>DAOTWI010000510.1:0-1682 GCA_034436075.1 Roseiflexus sp. | reverse complement strand
CGAAAGTCGACTGTGTCTGGGGTGGCGGTGTTTGCTGCTGTGGGAAGCATGGCAAGCGGAAGGGCTGCGGTCGGACGGATGAGGTCGATCGTGGGTTGCGCTGCCGGAATGGCGGTTGGCAATTCCGTCGGCGATGCGACAACCGTTGGCGTGGCGGGAATGTTCATTGCAGCCGCCAGCGGCGCCGGCGTTTCGGTCGCCGCCAGGATGATGGTTGTTACCGCGATTGGCGCCGCGGCTGGCATGGCTGGACGCAGCGCCAACCCGGCAACGAAGGCGACGGCGACCAGCAACAACGCAATGAGCGAACCCAGCGCCCAGAGCGCCGTCAGCGCACTGCTCGGCACATGCAGGGTGATCATCTCACCACGGCGGACGCCTGAACGGTCGTTCTGTTCGTCCATTGGCGGCCTTTCTTCCATGCAATACAGCGAAGTTCCGGCAGTTCTTCTGTTTGTTGCAACAGGGGGCGCGGGTCATGCTATCACAGAAGACGCCCTGCTGCAATATCCGCCTTCGGAAGTCAGGAGCAGCGGTAGTACCCTGGCATCTTTACCTGTTTTAGGGATTGACTCTGTGAAAAGCGGTGTTATAATTGAATTGTTTCCTTCCCCACGGCGTGAAGAAGCTTGTTCTCCGCCAGGCTTCGGTTTCCAGGAGCAGTCATGAGCAGCGCCCTTGCCATTGCTTCGGTCACCGCCTTTCTCAAAAGCCTGATCGAGAATGGGCTGGTTGATGAAGGCATCAATGCCAGCATTGGCGCTGATGCGGTTGTCTCGGCGCTGCCGCCTGATCGAATCACCACCGGTTCGGACGAGCGTCCGCAGCTCAATCTTTTCCTGCATCAGGTGACGCCGCACACCAGTTTGCGATCCGGTGAACGGGGCGGGCAGCGCTCTCTGCTGGGGCTGGACCTGCACTACCTTCTGACGGCATACGGCGCGCAGGATCTCCAGATCGAAATCTTGCTCGGGTACGCAGCGCTGATGCTGCACCGGATGCCGTTCGTGAGGCGCGATGCCATTCGCGAGGCGCTGGCGACGCTTGCCTCGGATGACCACGGCGGTATTCCGCCGCCAACACTCCAGGCGCTGGCAGGGTTTGATCCTGGCTCGCAGATCGAACGGCTCGAAATTCGCCCGCAGTACCTGAGTGGCGAGGACTTGTCGAAGATCTGGTCGCCGTTGCAGGCGCGCTATCGTCCTTCTTTGGCGTACAAGGTGTCAATGGTGACGATTGGATAGACCGACTGCGCGCACCGTGCAACAATGACAACTATCTCGAGTGAAACGTGGGAACGCATCAATCATCGCGCGCTGAGAACGGCGCTCGCACGTGTGCGCGCTGCACTCGAGCAGTATCTTGCGCGTATCGGTCACACCTCCTCTATTGCCAGCTTGCCTCCTGATGCCGAACCGAAGAGTGATGCAGAGCGTTCAGCGCTCGATACGCTGTGCGTCGCGTTTCGGTTGTCGCCGTTCGAGCGTGATCTGCTGGCGCTCTGCGCCGGCGTGGAACTCGATGCGAGCATTGCGGCATTGTGCGCCGAGGCGCAGGGCGATCCGCAGCGGGTGTCGCCAACCTTCAGCCTGGCGCTGGCTGCGCTGCCTGGCGCGCACTGGAGCGCGCTGACGCCTGATGCGCCGCTGCGCTACTGGCGCCTGATTGAACCTGCCCCCGGC
>DAOTWI010000509.1:0-3166 GCA_034436075.1 Roseiflexus sp. | reverse complement strand
CGGGCTGCCCGCAACGCGCGCTCTCCCCGTAGACGGCGGATGGCGCATCACCGGGCGAAAACTGTTCGTCAGCATGGCGCCTGCGCTGCGCTGGTTTCTGGTCAGCGCCGCTCTGCCGCCAGACGATGAAGCGCCGCAGGGAGCGGCCGGCAGTTTGCTGGTTGAAGCCGGTTCACCAGGCATTCGCCTGGAGGATTCCTGGAGCGACTCGTTGAGTCTGCGCGCCAGCGCCAGTTATGATCTGATACTCAATGATGTCTTCGTGCCGGCGGAACGTCTGGTCGAGCGCACGCCAGCTGGCGCCGCGTCGCGCCCTGGACCGCCGGCGCAGATGGCATGGTTTGCACTAACCCTCTCGGCGGTCTACCTGGGTATTGGGCAGGCAGCATGCGATACTGTTTGCGCGTATGCGCGCGAACGCATCCCAACTGCACTGGGACGACCAATCGCCACCCTGCCCAACATTCAGCGGCGGGTCGGCGCTATGCAGACGGCGCTAAGCGCAGCACGCAGCGTCCTGTACCAGACAGCGCACGCCTGGGTTGCGCGCCCGGCGGAGCGCAGCGCAATGGCGGCGCAGATTGCAACGGCGAAGTATCTTTGCACCAATGCCGCCTGTGATGCAACCGATCAGGCGCTGCGAATTGCAGGCGGTTTTGCACTCACGCGCGCACTGCCGCTCGAACGGTATTTCCGCGATGCACGCGCCGGTCTGACCCATCCGCCGAATGATGATGCAGCCCTGGAATTGATCGGAAGGCAAACGCTTGGAGTGTAAGCATGGATCTCGGATTGCGTGACCGGGTGGCGCTGGTGACCGGCGCCTCGAGCGGCATTGGCGCAGCGACGGCGCGCCTGCTGGCGGAGGAGGGCGCCGATGTTGTGATTGCATTTGGGCGCGACGAGACCGGCGCGCAGCGGACGATGGCAGCGGTCGAGGCTGCTGGGCGGCGCGCATGGTTCTGCCGCTTCGACATTGCCGATGCTGCTGCGGTCGAGGCTGCTGTTCGCGCGGCTGGCGCACAAACGGGCGGTTTCGATGTGCTGGTCCTGTGCGCCGGGCACAATATCGTCACCCCGTTTGCCGACATCACACCGGAAGAATGGAACGCTGTCGTCGGCGTCAATCTGAATGGCGTCTTCTACACGCTCCGCGCTGCAATCCCGTTTCTGCGCGATGGCGCTGCGGTGGTGACGGTGGCGAGCGTCGCCGCAGCAACCGGCGCGCCGCACCATGCGCATTATGCGGCGGCAAAAGCCGGGTTGGTCAATCTGACCAAAAGTGCAGCGCGGGCGCTTGCGCCGCGGGTGCGGGTCAACTGCGTCGCGCCCGGCATTGCGCTCACCCCTATGGGACGCGACACCGTCACCAGCCTGCCCTCCGATTACGCGCAGACGAAACTTGCGCTGCAACGCTACGCCGAACCGGACGAAATTGCGCGCTGCATTGTTTTTCTCGCCAGCCCGGCTGCCAGTTTCGTGACCGGCGCAACGCTCGATGTCAACGGCGGACGCGATATGCGCTGACGGGGTGCAGACATGAATTGTCAGGAAACGACGCTCCGGTTGCCAGCGATTAAAATCGTCCCCCCCGCAAGCGGGGGGTTGGGGGGGCGTGCTTGCCGCCTGACAATTCACGCCCGGACCCGCGCTGACGCCTTTGATTGACGCTCGGCTGTACAGATGCTACACTTGCGCTGATCATTGCGGATCGCCAGAGATGATGGGAGGGACGTATGTTCGAGAAGGTTGATCACATTGGTTTCGCCGTGCGGGACATTGACAGCGCCATCGCCTTCTACAGCCAGACGTTCGGGATCAGCGAGTGGGAACGGATTCCAATGCCGGAGCGCCACATGGAAGTCGCAGCAACGCGCATGGGCGACATGCTGCTCGAACTGATCGCTCCAACGTCGGAAGAGGCGGCATTTGCCAAATACTTGAACGAACGCGGTCCGGGCATGCACCACATCGCCTACGCGGTGAACGATATTGTCGCTGCTCTGGCGGAGATCAAGGCGCGCGGCGTGCAACTGATCGACGAGACGCCGCGTCCCGGTCTGCATGACACGCTCGTCGCCTTCCTCCATCCCAAAAGCTGCCAGGGCGTGCTGGTCGAACTGGTGCAGCATCGCCATTGAACACGACGCACGTCGAGCCAGCGCGTGAACGGAGCGCCTGTGCCTGAGCATCTACGCCGCAGCATTCTGATCTCGCTCGCCCTGGGTCTGTTCGTTGCCGTTGCGCTGGGGCTGATCAGCGACATCCGCGAGGTCGCCGCCAGTTTCAGCGGTTTCGACTGGTCGATGCTGCCGGTGGTGCTTGGTCTGACTCTGCTCAACTACGCGCTGCGCTGGCTGAAATGGGATTACTACCTGCGCTGTATGGGGATGGGCGGCGGCGTCGGGTATTACGATAGCGTCCTGCTCTTTACCAGCGGCATGGTCATGGCAGTGACGCCCGCGAAGGTCGGCGAGGTGTTGAAATCGGCGCTGCTGAAGCGGATCAACGGCACGCCGATTTCCGCCTCGGCGCCGATTGTGCTGGCAGAGCGGATTACCGATGGGCTGGCGATGCTGCTGTTGATGGGGGCAGGGCTGACCCTCTACCCGCCAGCGCGTCCCGCATTCGTGGCATTGCTCGCACTGACGGTCGTTGGATTGCTGCTAGTGCAGTCGCAATCGCTGATGCGGCGCATACTGGCGCTGCTAGCGCGCCTGCCGTTTGCCGGGAAAGCGGCGCCGCGCATCGCAACCGCCTATGAGAGCAGCCAGCGCCTGCTTTCGTGGCGGTTGTTGTTCGTTTCGACGATCATCAGCGTGGTGTCGTGGTTTGGCGAATGCGCCGCCATGTACTACGTCCTGGTTGGGCTTGGGGTCACTGGCGAGGCGCTGCTGTTGAAGGCGACCTTCGTTTTTGCGGCATCGACGCTCTTCGGTCTGGTGTCGTTCCTGCCTGGCGGTCTCGGCGTATCCGAAGCGTCGAGCACCGGGTTGCTGGTGTTGCTCGTGCCAATGGCAGCCGGTCCCGCAACGACAGCGACGATCATCATCCGCTTCTGCACCCTCTGGTTCGGCGTAAGCCTGGGAGTCGTCGCACTGGCGCAGCGTTGCCCCGCACCAGCGCAGCGGTGCACATCGCATGCGGGAAGATTGCAGGTGAGCAG
>DAOTWI010000508.1:0-3744 GCA_034436075.1 Roseiflexus sp. | reverse complement strand
GGCGGACAGCGTCGGGCAAACCCGAGGCGGCGGTCACCCGCGCCGCCAGGCGTTCGATCCGCACTGCCAGTTCATCGCGCTGCCGCCCGCCCCCCAGATAGGTCGAAATCAACGCTGCCACCGCCACCCCGCCGATCAACGCGACAAACGGCGGACCCGGCGGGTCCTTGATCGTGACCGTGACCGGGATCTGGAGTGACGACGGAACGCCATCAGCATCGTAATTTAGCCAGATTGCGCCGTTGTAGGCGCCGCTGCGCGCATTGGCGAACGATACAGTCACGGTCATCGTCAGTGGTCTGCCCGCCTCAACGCGCGCCGGCAGCGGCGAGACGGTGATGAGACCGGTGATCGTCGCGGCATTGTCCACGCGCACAAAATCGGAGACCAGCGCCTCCGCGCCGGAGATGGGAGTTGCGGCGCTGATGAACAGAATCCGCTCCTGTGGCGGATCGTCGAGCGTCCCGGCGACCGTCAGCGATGGCGGGTTGCTCGACGCCGTCTGCGCGAACGTACGGACAGGTTGCACAAGCGCCAGTGCCGCCACGCCCGTAAGCGTCAGAATCAGCGCGAGAAGCGCCAGGAGGAACCAGCGCATACGTTGAGCAGGGTTCATAGCGGCGTTCTCCGTCACACAGGAGGCATCGACGCAGGGGGGTGCAGGCACGCATTGTCAGGCGGCAAGCACGCCACCTCCCTTGCCCCCCAACCCCTCCGCGTGCGGGGGGTTGGGGGGGTGTGCTCACCGTGCGTGGACGCCGCCATTTCCGTCCGCGCAGGCGGACGGTCGGCCGCAGGACTGCCAGGAGCGATTTCAATCGCTGGCAGCCGGAGCGTCGTTTCCTGACACATCATGCCTGCACCCGACGCAGGGTGCAGTATACACGAAATCCGTGATATGTGATACGATAGCGTTCCTGCTGAAGACATCACGCGAATGGCATCGCTATAAGAGGAGCGCTTCCATGACCAAAGGCGCGGTCTATCCAGCCGAATGGCGCACATTCCATGATCGGCATACTGGCGTGCGCGTGACCCAACTGACCAGCCATAAGGCGCACAGTCACCATCTTTACTTTACCAATCCCGGCTGGTATGACGATGGGCGCCGATTGCTCTTCGGCTCCGAGCGCGGCAACCGGGTCAATCTGTATAGCCTGGACTTAACCGATGGAACGATCACGCAACTCACCGACCTCGACCAGCCGCCGCCGCCGGGAGAAACCTCCTTTCTGTTTGCCAGCGTCAATCCGCAACGACCCGAGGCTTATTTCTGGCACGGGCGCGATCTGGTTGCGCTCGATCTCCATACGCTTGATGAGCGGCGCCTCTATCGCGCGCCAGACCGTTTCCTGACCAATATCACGAATGTTACCGCCGACGGTCGCTATATCTGCACCGGTCTTTATGAAGACCTGTCGGATCGCTTCGAGATCGATCTCTTGCACGGATACGTCGGCTTCAACGAATACTGGGAAGCCCGTCCGCTGTCGCAGATTCTGCGGATCGATGTCGAGCGCGGCGTCGCAGACGTCGTCTTTGAAGAACAGTACTGGATCGGTCACGTCAACACATCGCCTGCGCTTCCCAACATCCTTACCTACTGTCACGAGGGTCCGTGGCAGAAGGTCGACAACCGCATCTGGGGACTCGATCTGGAGAGCGGCAGAACATGGAAGATCCGCCCGTGCGATCCTGGTGAACGAGTGGGACACGAGTATTGGTGCGCCGATGGGGAGCGGATCGGCTATCACGGACGCACAGCTGCTGGTGAGCCGTTCTACGGGTGCATTCGCTACGATAATACCGATCAGATCGAAGCGCCATTCCCTGCCGACTCAACGCACTTTCACAGCAACGATCTGAGTCTGATCGTTGGCGATGGCACGCGCGCATTTCCGTGGCTGCTGCTCTGGCGCTTTCGCAATGGCGCATTCGAGGGACCGCGCGCCGTCGCGTATCATCGCGGGTCGTTCCAGGTGCAGATCACCCATGTGCATCCGCGCTTCAGCCCTGATGGACGCCAGATTTTGTATGTGAGCGACGATAGCGGCTACGGCAATCTGCACCTGATCGACACGCCAGATTTCGATGTGCTGCCGCCGCTGTCAGGCTGATGGGGCGACGCCTGTTGTCTCGCATCCATCCATCTTGCGCCAGGCAGTCACGAGCGGCACGCCGCCGAGCGCCGCCAGCGGCACGCAACTGATCAGCGGCGCCAGCGCCAGTGCGCCGAGCAACAGCGCCGTCTACTGCCGGAATCGCTCGAGCGCGAACGCAATCGCCTGCTGCAGGGTGCTCCGTGTCACAATATCGCGCAGATCAATGCCGATATGCACCAGCGTCTGCGCAATTTCGGGACGGATGCCGCTCAACACGACCTGCGCGCCGAGCAGACGCACCGCGTGCGCTGCGTGGAGCAACGCCCCGGCGACTTGCGTATCCATCACCTTGACGCCGGTAATGTCGAGGATCGCCAGTGAGGCGTGGTGCTCACCCACTCCCTGGAGCAGCGTGTCCATAATTTGCTGAGCGCGGGCGCTATCGACCGTACCGATGATCGGCATCACCACCACATCGGACGAGATCGGCAGGAGCGGGGTGGAGAGTTCGCGCAGCGCCGCCTGTTGCGCCTCGATCACCTGCTCCTGAATCTCACGCTCGCGCAGCGCGCGTTCGGCTTTCTGCCGTTCCGAAATATCACGCATGATGCCGGTGACGTAGATCAGGTTCCCATCCGCATCGTGGTGCGCCAGCAGCACCTGCGAGACCGGAATCTCCTCGCCGCGCGCATTGACCATCGCCACATCACCGCTCCAGTGCCCGTTGCGATCCGCCGTCGGAATCGCTTCATCGTACAGAATCTTCGTCGCCCAGGCGGGATGAAAGTCGGCAATTTGCATCCCGGCAAGTTGGTCGTTGGACGAAAGACCGCGCAGCCGCCGGCCAGCTTTGTTCATGTAGACCACCTGCCCCTGCGCGTTCGCCATGCCGATCACGTCGGGCGTATTCTCCAGGATTTCCATCAGGCGCGCTGTCTCCTGTTCCGCCTGCCTGCGCTCGGTGATGTCCTGAATGGCGCCGACCAGACCGATCACATGTCCATCAGAGTCGAAGATCGGCGCTTTCGAGAACTGGACGAACCGGCTGTCGCCGCTGGCGGGCTTCACCTCGGCTTCGTAGACCTGCGCGGCGCGTTGGTGCATGAGGCGCATATCTGCCTCGTGATACACCTCTGCCAGGTGCGGCGGCGCCAGGTCGTAGGCGGTCTTGCCGATAATCTCGGCGCGCGTGCGCCCCAGGAACGCGGCGAACGCCTCGTTGCATCCCACATAGCGCCCCTCGGCGTCCTTGAAGAAAATCGGCACTGCCAGCGCATCGATGACGCGATTCATATCGAAGTTCGCCGCCAATGCGCCAGAAGACGTCTCGGAGCGCGCCAGGCGTTCCTCCAGTTCGGCGACGCGCTGGCGCAGGCGCGCCAGTTCGGTTTCGGTTTCGTGGTTGGTTGTGATGAGCGACATGCACGCCACCTCATTGTGTCACATCAATACAAACAGGCGCAATCACGCCTTGCTGCATTCAGTGTATCGCACTGTCGCCTGGAAAGCGACCATGGTTCGATGACAGATGCATAACCGTTTCTCAATCATTCTGCAATGATCGTGGTCGTAGCGATGAGAGACCGGGGTGGAGGTGCGCAGGCATGCATTGTCAGACGGCAAGCCCCCCTGCCCCCCCCTG
>DAOTWI010000507.1:0-1533 GCA_034436075.1 Roseiflexus sp. | reverse complement strand
AGGCGACGGCGGCAGCGAACCGGCGGCGCCAGATGCAACTGCTCCAACAGAATAGACGCAATCTGCGCCGCGCCATCGCGCGGAACCGCATCAACCAGACGTGCTGCGACTGCCGCATAGGTTGATGGTTCCATCAACTCCGCCAGCACCGGCACGATTCGATCAATGGTCGGGCAGAACAACCCCAGTTCATGGTTCAGCACGAAATCGATATTCCCGCGCTCCTGCATCCCGACCGCCTGCGTCACAATAACCGGGCGCCGCATCACCAGCGCCTCCATCAGCGTACCGGGACCCGCCTTTGAGATCACAATGTCGCTGGCGGCCATCAACTCTTCCATATTCGTCACAAAGCCAAAGATATGCACATTCGGACCAAAGCCGCTCTGCGCGAGGCGCTCGCGCAATGCCGTGTTGCGTCCAGTGACGACCAGCAACTGCAACTGCGGGTACGCCGTGTGAATATTGTGCACCAGTTGCTCCATATTGCCGGACCCGACCCCGCCGCTTGTCACCAGCACGGTAAACAAATCTGGCGCAAGACCGAGGTTCGCCTGCGCAGCGTCGCGTGTGTGATGGTACGCGGCAAACTTGGGATGAACGGGGAAACCGGTGCGCACCAGTTTACTCTCCGGTATCCCCAGACGAAGCATCCGCTCGTAGGCCTCGTTGGTGGGAACGATGCACAACTCCGCATCCGGATCGGCCCATGAGGCATGCAGGCTCACCAGATCGGTCACAACGGTAATGAAACGAAACGAGAGGCGATAGGTGCGGCGGGCATTGCCGATCAGGCGGTTCAACAGCGGATGCACCGACACCACCAGCGTAGGCCGAACAGCCTCCAGCACACGCAAAATATTGCGATGCGCTGCAAAGTAGACGACCCTTGTTATCGCATCGATGCGTCGTCGACCGTCAGTCAGACGATAGAGCGTATCGTAGAGCGGCAACCAGCGCGTCGACAGTTTATCATAGACCACCGGTGCATCCCGCACAACCGGCACGCCGGTATGGGTAAAGATGTCGATAATATACGTCTCGACCGCATGATCGACGCGCTGTTCAATCGCGGCGGCGATTGCCTGCGCTCCTGAGCGATGACCGCCGCCAGTATCGGAGATTGCGAACAGAATCCGTGGCACGCCGCTGGTCGATGACTCGCCGTGTGCATCTGACATACTGTCTGCTGCCAGAGGCGCCGACCATCTCGAAGGATCGCGATCGTCGGCGCATTATTGCAGTGCGTCTATACTCAGCGCCATCGTACCATACCGTGCTGGAACGTGCAAAACAGAACAGGGCTTGACACGCTCTTAATGTCGTGCTATAGTATCTTCCGCCATGAGAAACGCCACGTTGTGGCGACGCTCGAAAAGAACAGAAGATAGACAAACAGGCTTGACAAACGCAGGTCTGTGTAGTATACTCTTCTGTACGGGAACAAGAAGTCTCCCCGATGGAGAGACAGACGACGTGAGTGGCTAGCGACAAGCAAGGACGCGACAGGGGAAAGAAGTCCGCTGTCGCCAG
>DAOTWI010000506.1:0-4204 GCA_034436075.1 Roseiflexus sp. | reverse complement strand
AGAGGCAAGAGGTGAGAGGTGGCATTGCCCCTTCGTGCCTTTCGTGATCTTGGTGGAGAGCAGGGGCAAGCGGTGGAACGCAGCGTGCCGGTGCGGATGCCGTTACAGGTTGAAGGTTGAACGTTGAACGTGGGAACGTGAAGGCGCGAGGCAAGAGGCGAGAGGGGTGCAGGCGGGACGGTAGAAGTTGGATTGCCCCCTTCGCACCCCTTCGTGTCCTTGGTGGATGGCAGGGGCAGGCAGCGGAGGAACGAAGGTGGAAGGCGGGCGTGCGGGAAGGTGAAACTTCCGCTTAACCCCTTACCTCTAACCTCTGACACAACGTATAGCGGCAGGATTGAGGTCTATGTCCGACAGAATAACCGTTGTCATCCGCTACTTCGCGGCGCACCGCGAGATCACCGGTCGCAGCGACGAAACGCTCACTCTTGCGCCGGGCGCGACGGTCGGCGCGCTATGGGAGATGGTGACCGGACGCTACCCGCGCCTCGCCGGGTATAGCGGACGGTTGCTCTTCGCCGTCAATCAGGAGTTCGCCGCGCCAGATCACGTCCTGCGCGACGGTGATGAAGTCGCCTTTATTCCGCCGGTGAGCGGCGGCGCTCCTCGCGCCTTCGTCGTCACGTCTGACCCGCTCGATCCCGCACCGCTCGTCGCGCTGGTGCAGGCGCCCGATATGGGGGCGATCGTCACGTTTGCTGGCGTGGTCCGTGACAACTTTGGCGGGCGCAAAACCGCATTTTTGGAGTATGAGGCGTACCCTGGCATGGCAGAAGCCGTACTCGAACAGATCGCCGCTGAGGCGCGCACCCGCTGGCAGACCGGCGCCATCGCGGCGCACCACCGGATCGGTCGCCTGGAGATTGGCGAAACGGCGGTTCTGGTGGTGGTTGCCGCGCCGCATCGCCGCGAAGCCTTTGAAGCAGCCGGATGGATCATGGACCGCATCAAAGAGGTGGCGCCGATCTGGAAGAAAGAGCACTGGGCAGATGGCGACGCCGAGTGGATCGGCGATGAGAAGGAGCGAAAGCAGACAGCGCCTCAGCGTTCGACGACGTAGATCACGTACTCCTCGACGACCTGCTTTGGAAATGTCGCCTCCAGATACGCGCACACATCCGCTGACGCCAGCGGCGCTGCGCTCCAGCCAAGGTCTCGCCCGAACGGCAATGCAGCGTACCACTGCACTGCGGGCGATGCGAGACGTTTCGCCTCCGCACCGGGATCGCGCGGCAGCACCACATAGCGAATCGGTGCAACAGCCAGGTAGCGGCGAAAGTTTGCGGCGTCCTGCATAATGTTCTGTTGGAAGACGGGGTCGTGCTCGAACCAGGCGACCGGTTGGCGGGCATAGAGCGCCGCGTACCAGTACTGATCGGTCAGAATAACCCCCGCTGGCGCCACGCGCAGCGCCGACCACACTGGCATAGTTGCCGCTGTCACACGCGCCTGCAACACCTGATACGCGACGCTTGCGCCATTTACAATCAGGAACACAGTCATGATCGTTGTGACCAGTGCAAACCGCAGGCGATGCCCCATCCGCTCCAGCCCAGCAGCAGCCAGCACACAAAGCGCTGGCAACGCCGGAATGAACACGCGCGGATTGTTACTCGCTCCCGGCAGCGCAGAGTAGCCTAGCAGAACGAGGGCGCCGAGCGCGACCCAGATGGCGAGCATTGGTGTTGCGGTTCCCGCGCTCTTGCGCCATATCGCCAGAGCCGCAGGCGTGGCAATCAGCGCCAACGCCGTCGCTGCCAGCGGCAACGGCAACGTGAACATCTGCTCCAGCATCTGTGGCGCAACGGTCAGAAACACATCGATCTGCGGTCCGCCGCCGACGGTTGCGGGGCGTCCAACAATTCCGTAAATGAGCGCAACCCAGGGAGCGAGACAGAGTGCAGGAATGCCGAGCGCCAGCAGTGCGTGGCGCACCGGAAGCGGTCGCTCACTCCGCAGACTCAGCAACCAGGCGAAGGTCCCGGTTCCGAGATAGAGCGCAATCAGATCGACCTTGCCATACATCGCTAACGCACCAAAGATCACCGCCAGCCAGGTGCGTTGCTCGAACAATGCCCAGAGCGCCGCTGTCAGCAACAATGCAGAGAGCGGTTCGACGAACGACAGCGGACCGTGCTCGCGAAAGATCGGGAAGAGCGCCAGCAGCGCCGCTGCCAGCAACCCTCCCCGTTGCCCGATAGACCGCGCTCCCATGGCATAGGTCAAGAGGACCACTGCGCCCGCTGCAATCGGAACAACCAGCTGGAGCGCTTCATACGAGCCGGTCAGATGCCAGACAATGCCGAAGAGGATCAGGTAGAACGGTCCCCACCAGGAATGGAGGGGTCCGCTGCGCCCATGCGCCAGCCCGGCTGGCGCCAGAGAAACGGGATCGGGCGGAAACCCATTGACGCGATCATACGGGTTTTCAGCGTCGATCAAGAAACGCGGCGTCTCCCACGCAACCATCCCCCAATGCAGATTGCGCGGGCTATCCCAGTACTGCACGCCGGTGAGCGCCTGGAAGAGCGCATACTGCACAGCGAGCGCGCCGAGAAGCGCATATTGCCAGTTGAGCCAGCGACGGGACAGCGTGATCATACAACGATGAATGGCGGGCTGCAATGGATCAGGCGGCTTCCGCCTTGCTCTGGCTTGCCTTCGGCGCGATGGCGCGGGTCGCCAGCACATGCTGCGTCTGATCGACCGATGGACGCGGCGGGACGATCAATACCTTATCGATCCTTCGGCCGTCCATATCGACGACCTCGAAGGTGTACCCTTCCCATTTGACGCTTTCGCCGGCATTCGGAATGCGACCGAGCAGCGCCAGCACGAAACCGGCGAGCGTTTCGAAACCGTGCTCACGCACCAGATCGTCGGCGGGAGGCAATCTGAGGCGTTCGTGAAGATCGGTGAACGGGGTCAACCCATCGACCAGATAACTGCCATCGTCGCGCCGCACGATCGACTCGCTGATCTCATCGTACTCATCGGAAATGTCGCCGACCAGTTCTTCGAGCATGTCTTCGATCGTGATCACCCCGGCGACCTGACCATACTCGTCGAGCACAATGGCAAGCGCATTGCGGTTCTGCTTCAGTTGCTGGAACGCTTGCGCCGCGCGCTGGCTCTCGATCACATACATTGGCGGGCGCAGCAACTCGCGCAGGTTCGGCGGCTCACACTGCCCCCAGAACGCGAGCAGGTCCTTGACATACAGGATGCCAATCACATGGTCGAGCGTTCCCTCGTACACCGGAATGCGCGAGTAGCCTGATCCGGTGGCGATCTTCAACGCCTCGTCCAGCGGCGTGTCGATGTCGATAGCGGTAATTTGCGTGCGCGGCGTCATCAGTGAGCGCACCGTCCGGTCGCTAAACTTGAAGACGTTGTGGATCACCGTCTGCTCAGAGTCTGCCACCGTTCCCTCAGCGGCGCCTTCGCGCACCAGCGCCATGATGTCGTCCTCGGTGACGGGCGTTTCAGCAACGTTATGACGACCAAGCAGGCGCAGCACCACATCGGTCGAGAAGGTCAGAAACATGACGGCTGGCGCCACCAGGCGCGCCAGCAGCGCCATAAGCGGAGCGACCGCCGCAGCGACCCGTTCGGCATTTTGCAATGCCAGGCGCTTGGGAACCAGCTCGCCAACGATGAGCGAGAGATAACTGATACTCAGGGCCACAATTGCAGGCGCCAGCGCGCCGGCATAGGGCGCCAGCGCAGGAACGTCACGCAACCAGACATGCACCACCCGCACGATGCTCGCGCCGCCAAACACCGCTGCAAATGTGCCAAAGAGCGTAATGCCAACCTGGACGGTCGAAAGGAAGCGACTTGGCGACTCGAGCAGCGCAAGCGCCGCGCGCGCGCCGCCGTCACCTCGTTCCGCCTGCTGCTCGAGCCGTCCTCTGCGCGCAGAGACCACCGCGATCTCCGATGCGGCAAAGAAGCCATTGGCAACGATCAGCAACAGTATCAGGAGGCTTTCGAAGAGGATATTGGAATGTTCAGAGTCTGTCATACGATTGCCAGGCAGACGATGGACATCAGCGCCCGCAGCATATAGAAGTATACTGTTTGCACAGCGCCTGTCAAGTGATTGCCGGAGTTCGGTTCCAGGTATGATGTGTCAGGCGACACGAAGGAGCGCCCGCCCCCCCACCCCCCCGCAAGCGGGGGGCATTCCGCCGGGCGTCCA
>DAOTWI010000505.1:0-5855 GCA_034436075.1 Roseiflexus sp. | reverse complement strand
TGCGGACATCGGCGTGGATGCGCGCAAACGACTCGGCGTCGTGACGAGGCGTTTGTTCGATCAATTGCCGGATGCGCTCGGCGCGATAGCCATTGAGCCATTCCGCCGGGAACGGATAGGGATAGGAGTCGCTGACGATCCGGTTGTTGGCGGTCACCACGAACCCCTCCGGCGGGTTCAGCACGTGCGGCAGTTCGGCGTGGGGGATCATACCCACCCACTCGTACTCACCCGTCCATCCCGGAACCGGCAGGCGTCCGTCGCCGCTGGCGCGCAGCGGAATGTCGCCGCCGAGCGCGTAGCCGATATTTCCCTCAACATCGGCATAGGTGAAGTTCTGCGGCGGGACGGTCCAGTCTGCCAGCGCCTCACGGAAACTCTCCCAGTCGTGCGCGCGATTCAAGCGGAAGACCGCCCGCATCAGGCGCGATGGTTGGAGCGCCGTCCAGCGCAGCGCCAGCGGTTGCTCGGCGCGCAGCGCCTCGCCATTCAATCCGCTCTGCGCACGTTCGGGGGTCAGCGCATTAATGACCGGACCGTGGCGGGTGATGCGCACCTCTTCGATCACCACTTCGCGCTGACCGCGCACAACGATTTCCTCACGCACCAGTTCAGCCGTCTCCCACTGACCCTGATACTCGTACCGCAGCCCGGTGGGGTCGGCGGGGTCGAACTTCTCCAGGTAGAGGTCCTGAACATCGTTGCCACTGTTCGTCAGCCCCCAGGCGATATGCTCATTGTGCCCGATCACAACGCCAGGCGTGCCGGGGATGCTGGCGCCGGTCACATGGAAATTGCCGCCGCTCAGATGATTCTCGTACCAGAGGGAGGGCATGGTAATCGCCAGGTGCGGATCGCTGGCGAGCATCGGTCCGCCGCCTGCGGTGCGATGTGCAGCGACTGCCCACGAATTGCTGCCCTGCCCTGCGCCATCGGGGAAGAAACGGGCAGTGGCATCCGCCCGTTCCATGGCGGATTGACCCATAGTCGGAGTGTAATGAACGCCAGGAGGCACGATGATAGGATGGTCATCGGGGTAATGGGGTTCGAGCATTGATGCGCGCTCAGCGCCAACCGTGGCAATCAGGCGCGCGCGCACCAGTTCTTCGCGCCAGTTGCGCGACAGTTGCAGCGCCATCATCCTACCCCACACCAGTACATCGGCGACCGTCCAGGGGTGAGGGCGCAGGCGCAACACGGTGAACTCAATCGGCAGATTGCCGGCGTGTTGCTCGATGAAGGCGTTGACCCCCCGAACATAGGCTTCAGCCAGGCGGCGTGTTTCATCATCGAGCGAAGCGACTTCGCGTTCCGCCACCCGCCTGAAGCCCAGCACACGCACGAATCGGTCGGAGTCGAGTGCGACAGCGCCAAACAACTCAGCGAGTTGACCGGACGCGGCGCGGCGTTGGAACTCCATCTGCCAGAGCCGATCCTGGGCGTGCACATATCCCTGCGCCATAAACAGGTCATCGCTGGTGGAAGCGTAGATATGTGGAACACCCCAGTGATCACGAATCACCTTGACCGGCGCCTGCAACCCTGGAAGGGGCAGCGTGCCGGATGTGCGCGGGAGCGGCCGGCGCAGCGCCGCAATCGCTCCAACGCCAGCAAGCCCTGCCGCCGTTCCGATGATGATGCCAGCGGTTTTTCCCAATTGACCAAGCGAGATCATGCCACCACCCATTTCTTCTTCCAGAAGCGCTCAACTCATGCTACTACTGTTCCTTGGGCAGCGATGTGGCAATATCGTACACCAGCACCTGCACGTCCAGTCCGTCGTCGGTGAGCAGTTTGAGCGTTATTTCCTGCGTCGCCGATCGGATCGCCTCTTCATGATCGGCTGGCGCATATGCGCGTATGGCAGCCTCTTCGGCAGAGCGACGCTGCACTTTGAGCACGGCGTCAGGGCTGACGTTTTTGATCCGCTGCGACAGATCGGCAATAGCTTCATCCAGAGTCATGGTTCGCTCCTTCTGTCTCAGGATGCTTCTGCATTATACGCGATTCTGGCAATTCGCATCCGGGCTGTGAGTTCGCTGAGAATGAGTGCAGTGGCGCCCCACACTTTGTAGCCGGCAATTGCAAAGTATGGCACAAGAACGTCGTGACCGTGCAATGTCCAGCGTTCGACAACCACGATGGCAGGATCGAGCAATTCACGCAGTGTGACCGTAATGACCCGTTCCACTTCGTGATGGTTGATTGCAAGGTGCGGCACGGTGCGGACGAAACCGACGACCGGTGTAATGCGAAAATTGCTCGGCGGAATGTAGATCGGCGTCAGCGTTCCAAGCACGGTCACCGTCTCGGGTGCAATTCCCAATTCTTCTGCGCATTCGCGCAATGCCGTCGCTGCCGGTCCATCGTCGTCCGGGTCGGTGGCGCCGCCCGGCAACGACACTTCCCCGCGATGACTGGCGACGTGGTTGCTGCGGACCGTCAACAACAGCCGCAAATCGGCGTTATCGGGGTACAGGGCAATCAACACGGCGCCGATGCGCGGGACTATTCCCGGCGCTGGTTCGCGCGGACGGAAGGAGCGACCCTGCAGGTCGCGGATCAGCAGCAACTGATCGTCCGCCAGGGAAACGGAGACAACGAGCGCCCTGCGCAGAAGGCGTTCCCATTCCGCCCAGGGTGCGTCGTTGTATGCGATGTCCACCGCCTGCGCTGCTCCTTCTCCATCTGCTGTACGATAGAACATAGCATGAACCGCGTCAAGATGCAAATGAACCTCATGCGACCGAAGCATCGCTACTATCTATCATACATGATTACCGTAACCGGCGCGGCACTGGCGTGGGGGTCGTTGGCGGAACCTGGCATGTCAGTGAGCGCACGACCTGACCGCTGCCGCGCACCCGCACGGTCACCTGATACTCACCCGCCCGTTCCATTCCCATGATCAGCGGCATCGCAAAGTCGCCAGAGGCGCTCGCGCTTCCTCCACTCACAATTCGCGTTCCAAAGTACATCAGCAGCGGTGCATGCGGCGCAGCGACCCCGCTGATCATGATCGTTCGACCAGGGGCGCACTCCATCATGCCTGGAGGGGTCGGCGTGGCGTCGGCAATCTGGGCGACTTGCGGTGGTGTTGGCGGAATGCGCGTCGGCGGAGGCGCCACGGTCAGGGTGGGACGGATGAGCGGCGTGGGCGTCGAGGGCGCTGGCGTTCCGGTTGCTGTCGCAGGAATCGTTGGACTGGCAGGCATTGCTGGCGGCGTTGTGGCAGGGGGAGGAGTTGCAGTTGACGCCGCTGGCGGCGGGTATGCCGGGGTTGTCGCGGTTGCGGGTGCGGGGTATCCCGATTGGGCGGCTATGTCTGGCGGCGCGCCGGTCAGAACGAGCCATGCCAGCACGGCGCCCAGCGCAGTGAGCGTTGCTGTTATCAAAAATGATAGCTTCGATGGATGATTTGATGAATTATTCATACTATCGCTCAGTTCATAACAGTGATATAATGTTCTATCAAGAATACATCTTACACCATTTCCTTGCAGAACGCTGCGAGACGACGCCTGCCAGCGGCGTCCTCGAGGAAACTGGTCTCACACAGGAGGGCATGGCTATGTCGTGGGCTGAGAACGTACTCAAAGACCTGAGTGCGCACGGACATCGAGTGACCGCCCCGCGTCGCGCCATTCTTGAACGGATCATGCAGTACAGCCAACCGTTCAGCGCCGAGCAACTGTTCCGCGATCTTGGCGGCGAGTCCGGTCCGATTGGGCGCGCGACCATCTATCGCACGGTCGATTTGCTGGTTGAGGATGGCTGGCTCTCGCGCGTTCACTGGAGCGCCTCGAAGGAAACGCACGCGGCAAGCGAACATGCGTATGTGCCCGTCGAGCAGGGGCACCAGCACCACATGGTGTGCCGTAAGTGCGGGGCGGTTATTTCGTTCGAGGGATGCGACATCGAAACGCTTCTTGGCGGGCTGGCGCGCCGGCTCAATTTCAAGGTCGAAGGGCACTGGCTCGAGGTCTATGGGTTGTGCCAGACCTGCCAGCGATCTGAATGATGCCGGACACAGGGGCGAGTCAAGACTCGCCCCTGTTGTATCAACGCAGTTGCTCCTACTTCTCGATGATTGCCTGGAAATCCTCGAATGGTCGTGCGCCAACCAGTCGTGCGCCGGCGATATCGAACACCGGGCGCGAACGCACGCCAGCATCCTGCGCAGCGCGGAAATCGGCTTCGATGCGCGCGCGGTGGGTGCGCGACTGTACGCAGACATAATACTCGTTGAGATCAAGATTGATCGTTTGCGCCAGGTATGCCAGCGCTGCGCCCACGTCGCTGGTGGTGTAGAGTGACGCCTGGTTGCGATAGATGGCATCGCGCATTTCCCAGAATTTGCCCTGGTCGCCAGCGCATTCCGCCGCCTCCGCTGCGCGCAGCGACTCCTCGCCGAGTTGCAGGAGATGCCGATAGACAATGCGCGCCTTTCCGGTTGCCACATATGCCTCGATGAGCGCCGGTTCAATCTCCTCTACATGAAATGCGCAGGCAGTGCAGAAAAAATCGGAGAACTCCACAATGGTCACCGGCGCATCGGCATTCCCCAAATAGTGGTATCCTTCCGGTGTGCGCCCGCGTTCCAGCGCAGGCGCGTCGGTCGCTGCCGCCGGAGCGTCGGGCGTTGCGGGCGCTGTGACCCTTGCCTGTCCGGCATCTGGAACCGTGGAAGCAGTCCTCGCCGGTTGCTCCGGCGGGGGCGCGGCGGATGGCGCTTCGCTGCACGCTGCGATCATTGCCGGTATGATCAGGAGAAGGAGAAGATGGCGCTGGATCATGGGTGGATGTCCCTTCTGCTTCGCAACCGTAGCCCGGCGCCTGAAGTCGCGGGCTACAGTTGCAAAGCCCGCCTGCGCGGGCTGGATGTGGCAATACCGGATTATGTTCTCAAAAATCATACGCCGCAGGCTCCGGAGGCGAAGCCCGCCTGCGCGGGCTGAACCGGGCAATGCAGGATCATGTGCTCAACAGCCATCATACGGTCGATGCTGGCGATGGTCGCCGGTCGCCTCCTTCTAGATAAACGGAGTCTTGTCAGACATGGATGCCCCCGCTCTTTCCCTGGTTTGTACTGTCCGCGACGAGGCGGACAATATCGCTGAACTGATCGATTCCATGCTGGCGCAATCGTTGTCGCCGGACGAGATCGTGATCAACGACTGCCAGAGCCGTGATGCAACGCCGCAGATCATTGCCCGCTACATTGCGGCGGGAGCGCCGATTCGCCTGGTGCGCGGCGGGTACAATATTCCTTCGGGGCGCAACAATGCCATTCGCCACGCGCGCGGCGTGATGATCGCCTGCACCGACGCCGGGTTGCGCCTCGATCCGCACTGGCTGGAACGCATCACGGCGCCAATCCGGCAGGGCGCCGCCGATGTGGTTGGCGGCTTCTTTCGCCCCGCGCCGCGCAGTCTCTTCGAACTTGCGCTCGGCGCGACCAACTACCGTGAAGCGGAGGAGATCGATCCGGCGCGCTTTTTGCCGTTCGGGAAATCGTGCGCCTTCCGCCGCCAGGCGTGGGAACGGGCAGGCGGCTATCCAGAGTGGGCGAATCACTGCGAGGATGTGCTGTTCGCGCTGGCGCTCAAACGCCTCGGTTATCGCTTCGCCTTCGCCCCCGATGCGCTGGTCTTCTTTCGCCCGCGCTCGTCGCTCGCCGCGTTTGCGCGCCAGTACTACTTCTACGCGCGCGGCGACGGCGTCGCCGGTCTCTGGACGCTGCGCCACGTCATTCGCTACGCGACGTATAGCGCGGCAACAACGCTGCTCCTGGCGAGCCGGCGGCATCCCTGGACGCTGGCGCTGATCGCGGCGGGAGTGTTCGCGTATGTGCG
>DAOTWI010000504.1:0-7218 GCA_034436075.1 Roseiflexus sp. | reverse complement strand
ATGGCGACTGACCCTGCAACGGATGATCCTCGGTAATCGGCACAAAGCGCGCCGTACCATACACCTCGCTGGTTGACGTATGGACGACGCGCCGCACGCCGTGGGCGCGGGCCGCCTCGAGCACATTCAGCGTACCGATCACATTGGTCTCGATCGTTTCCCGAGGATGGACATAAGAATAGGGAATAGCAATCAGCGCGCCGAGATGAAAAATCGCATCAACGCCGCGCGCCGCCTCGTGTATGGCGTGGCTGTCGCGCAGATCGCCGAAGATCATCTCCACGCGGTCACGTAGTTCGGGCGGCACATCACGCAACAGACCAGGGTCGGCGCGGCCATTGTAGCGTACAAAAGCACGGACATGGTTGCCGCGCACGGCGAGCGTTTCGACCAGATGGCTGCCGATGAACCCGCCGGCGCCGGTGACGAGGACAGTGCCCGTTGGTGTCATGGCGCATGCTCCGATAACAGGGAATTGTCTGTGCGGCTAACAGTCACTCCCACATGACGGTCTGTACGGTTGCAACAATCCGATGCAGTTCATCAACTGTCAGATCGTTGTAGAATGGCAGGCGAAGAAGGCGATCGCTGACATCTTCGGTTACCGGACAATCGCCCTCCGTATAGCCGAACGTTCGACCAACCGGTGAAAGGTGGAGCGGCAAGTAATGAAACACGCTCATGATCCCGTGTTCTCGCAAGTGTGCGATGAGCGTCGTACGATGTGCCAGACTGGGAAGCAACATATAGAACATGTGGTACGACGACTCGCATGCGTCAGGGATAACCGGGAGTCGCACTCCATTTGTTGCAGCCCACTCTGCTAGGTGTTCAAGATAATACTCATACACGCGGCGGCGTGCGGCGAGCACGTGCTCGCGAGATTCGAGTTGTGCCAGCAGGTAAGCGGCGAGCAAATCCGATGGGAGGTAACTTGAGCCAATATCCACCCAGGTATACTTGTCTACCTGCCCACGGAAGAAGCGACTGCGGTTTGTTCCCTTCTCACGGATGATTTCGGCGCGTTCAACGAGCGCGGGATCGTTGATTATTAAAGCTCCACCTTCTCCACAGCTGAAGTTCTTCGTTTCATGAAAACTCAGGGTGCTGAGAGTACCGAACGTTCCAAGCAATCGTCCGCGATATCTGCCGAACAAGCCATGAGCATTGTCTTCGACAACGGCAATCCCATGATTAGCTGCAATGGCGCAAATCGCATCCATTTCACAACCTACCCCTGCATAATGGACTGGCACAATTGCCCGAGTGCGTGGAGTGATTAACGCCTCCAGTTGTTTCTCGTCAAGATTCAGCGTGTCAGCACGAACATCCGCGAAGACAGGCCGTGCGCCACGTAGTACAAAGGCATTGGCTGTCGAGACGAATGTAAAGGAGGGCAGGATGATCTCGTCACCTGGTTTCACATCGAGAAGTAGCGCGCTCATCTCCAGTGCATGGGTGCATGATGTTGTTAGTAATGTCGCCGCACACCCATGCGCATCAGTAAGGAGCGTGTGGCATTTTCTGGTGAAGGGGCCATCGCCTGATATATGACCGTTGGCCAGCGCCTGCGCCATGTATTGCTGCTCGTTACCGGTAAGACATGGTCGATTAAAAGGAATTCTCTCCATAGCTACGCTATCCATTTGTGGTACCAGAATCCAATGTCACTCGTCACAAAACCACAGCGCTGGTATAGCGCCAGAGCGGCGATATTACGAGTCTGGGTCACGACGCGCACACGACGAGTTCCCTGTATCGCAAACCAGCGCTGCGCTTCAGTTACAATCGTACGGCCGATACCCATACCGCGTGCTTCGGCGCTTATGCCAACCAGGCCAATTGCTCCCTCGGTGTTATCCGAGTAAAGCTGGCACGTGACGAAACCAACAATAATACCATCCTGTTCGGCGACAATCACACGTGCCGCATCGCCCTGGCAGCTCTTGCTGATCCAGGTAGCATAGAGTTCGTGGCAGCGCTCTCGCGGATAGTTTTGGTCATAATAGTAGCGCGTTTGCCAGAAGCTTGTACGCGCAATCGCTTCCAACCAGGGTAGATCGCCAACCCGATAGGTTCGCACGACGAGTTCGGTTTGTGTTGTCGCAGGTTCCGTCAATGCGTTCCATTCTAATGTCATGCGTACATCGACAAGATGAAATCCGGCTTGTTCCGCAGCACGTATGCTAGCGTCGTCATTGGCGTCAGCGAGATAGTGTACGACACGTACGCCGCGTATGTGGCACTCAGTCAGTACCCAGTTGAGATCTGCTGCATTGATTCGAGGGACAGTGATACGCGCTGTCGAAACACCGAAGAAAGCAGTCTCCCACTCATGGATTTGCCATAGCTCTGACTTGGTGCTACTCACAAACGTACCTCAGTAATATGACCCACTGCATGTTCCCTGAAATCCTCTTGTCGACTTAGTTGCTCGTCACCAAGCGTCGTACGCACCACGTATGGCGGCTGGTCCATTGTGCGGAAGTGAATGCGCGCAATATATTCACCTATTATGCCCAATGCAAACATTTGCGCGCCGGAGAAGATGGCGATGACTGAAGCCAGGAACGGGAATCCTGGCACACTATAACCAAGAATGAGAAAAACCCCCACGACATACATGAGCACCCCCAGGCCAAAAACCGTCATCACAAAGCCAAGCAGACTCGCGATGCGAAGTGGCCAGACGCTGAAGCCGGTGATCATAATCAGGGCGTGCAACAGCAATTTCCCGAGGGTATAGTTCGAAGCACCTGCAGCTCGTGACGCGTGTATGACCGGTATGTGGCTGAAGCGACGTGTAGCCCACGTCAGCAGTACGTCAATATTGACCGATGGACTGTTGTAGTGCGCAAATGCCATGCGAACTGGTGTACGAAATACACGATATGCGCTGATATGGCGCGCTGTTTCAGCACCCATGATTGACTGCAGTGCTAGCTTTGTTATGCGTGAAGCCAGATTGCGCATCAGGCCATGTTGCATCTTCTGCGGTGTACCATAGACAACATCATAGCCCTCGTCAAGTTTCGCTAGCAGACGTGGAATCTCTTCGGGTGGGTGCTGCAGATCATCGTCCATGGTGACGATGACATCATAGCGAGCGGCGCGAATACCCGCCAGCAGCGCATTGTGTTGACCATAATTCCGCATCAGGTTGATGGCACGGATCGCCGGATATTCAGGTAACAACGCCTCGATCACCGCCCAGCTTCCGTCAGGACTACCGTCATTGACGAGGATGATTTCATAAGTGCCTGTTATTTCATCGAGAGCGCTGGTGAGTCGCTGTGCCAGCAGCGGGATCGTTAGCTCGCTCCGATATACCGGAATGATAATTGAAAGTGAGTGAGTCAAAGCGATGGGGCTCCTTCTTCCTTATACTCCTCTCGCCTTTACACGAGGATGCAGTTATGTGCAAGCTATTGCTAGGCAGCTACCCCCAAACGGAACGGACGATCCCCTGCGAATTGCGCGCAATTCGGCTGCAAAGAGCGATTCAACCATGCGTCCAGCGATCCCTTTCATTGGGCGATGTTCGCGATATTCTTGCTCAATGCTGATGCCTCGCCGCAAACCAAGACGGTATGGTAGTGAGCGCAGCACAAAGATCGGCAGCGGCAGGATGGCGAATATGTAGGTCATATATTCTATACGAAATCCTGCACTTGCCAGGGCGCGCGTCAGTGTTTGCCTGGTATAACGACGGCAATGCCCGGCATAATTATCCTCATCCGACCACAAAGCGTTATAAGCGGGTGTTGTGATGTACAGCCTGCCACCCGGTGTCAACAAACGATGAATAGTCCTCAGGAATGATTGATCGTCGGCAATATGCTCAATGACGTCGAACATTCCTGCGGCATGCAGCGTTTGCGGACGAAAGCCCGCATCCTCGAGTGTCGCGCAGATGACCGGATTGAGACCACGCGCTACAGCATTGCGAATGCCGCCAATGCCGGGTTCAACCAGCACTGCTTCAAGCCCTAAATCACCGATTGCCTTTGTAACAAGCCCATTTCCACCACCGATGTCGAATACCGGGCCTGCCGGTGGAAATCGCTTGAGTGCTGCACCAATACAGTGGTTGCGGTGTCGGAACCAGAAAGAGTAATGCTCGACCTCGAAACACCAAGAACTGGCATTTTCAGGGTATGAGACCCTGGATTGACTTTTCGCAAACCAGATTCCTGGCTCACGCATCTCAAGGTTCGTGCTAATGGCTTCAATTGAGATCGTCATGATGAGCAGTTCTAGCGCAACAAATGGCTACTTGGCTAGCAGAACTCAATTGTTGATAGGAACAACGAGTGTTTCAATAACAGCCGATCCACGAGTAGCGAGCATGCTTGCAATTGGCAATTCTATGACACGTGTCGTTCCATCAGGGCGCTGTAGCGTAAGTTTGCGCACAAGTGTCAACTCACCACTGCGGGAAGTGAAGACGATTGCGCGTGCTGGATCAACCGGGCAACCCTGCACAAATAACGTTGATGGTTCCAATGCGGTGATCTCTGAGGTGTGAGCGTACCGGTTGCAGAATTGCCGTGCCGGTGCATCAAGATCGGCTGGCGTGTACTCAGAAAATACGCGCCGGATCGGGCGTCCCCGCGGGCGCCCGCACCGAGGTGCATCAAGATCGGCTGGCGTGTACTCAGAAAATACTGCGGGTACCCAGCGTGAACTGGTTATGTATTCAATGTTTTTGCCAGGATACAATGGATCAAGTCCTGCGTAGGAAGACCAGGATGCTTCGAAGGCGCTAACAATCAGTCCAGTCAACAAGTTCTCTTTGCCCGGCAGGCTGAAGTCAAGATTAACAGGTATAAACTGAGCATGCTCGGGGATTGCTTCAGATGGTACAAGTTGTCCCAATGCTGTAAATGCTCTTACATCGGTCTCATACCTCACCGCATACAAGCGAGCATATCCGACCATACACAGTGATAACATCACGAGCAACATCCCAAACGCGGCCAGTAGTGCTTGTTGTAGAACACGGTACCGTAAGATCGATGTGGTCAGGGCAACCAGGGATCCCGCTACTAGACTTAGGCCAGCCAGAGAAAAGTACAAGAAGCGGCGCTCAAAGAGTTGCTGTGCCGCGAAGAGATACGGAACACACAATGTTGTCAGGAACCAGCCAATCCCAAACACCATTAAAAGCAAGACTGGAGTAACGTTACTGAATTGAACCTGCTCGCTCTTCCAACTAACAACCGTCAGTGCAAGAATAATGCTAATACTTGATAGTAGGATGCTTCCAAGTGGAGACTCCAAGGTGTGGCTTGATCCCACGATGTACGATGCTACCGTGAAGCGATTCCCCCAGCCCGGATCCAGGGTAGACCAGTATAATGCCTTCAACCACGCCTCTGCTCGCTCCATGATCAGCGCAGCATCAGTTGTGAGTCCGCCGCGCCCCTGCACCAGAGAAGATGTGCTGAGTACCAGGAAGCTATAGGCGAAGACGACTATTGCTGGCGTGATTGTGCCCAATATTGTCCGATAACCAATTGTGCGCCAATCCGTGTTTGGCCTCTGCGCAAGGCGTAAGGCTCCCATAATCGGAACCAAACCAACGACTCCTACCGTTGCTTCTGCCCACGCAAGCGATGCCAGCAGTGCCAGACTCCCAAACAATAGCCAGACATATGGCGGGCCATTAACGAGAAGCGCATTCCAGGTCGCGTGCAGCATCAGCAGCGTCAATCCGGTGATAAACACGTATGCTGCGGCACCAGCCCATAACGTGACATCAGTGTAAATTGGCATCAGGAAAAGCCAACCGGCTACAATGGCTGGTAGCCTGGCGTGTAACATGCGATATACCAGCCATCCGAGCAAGAATGCATTCAGCGCTACGCAAACAGCAATCAGCAACCGTACTGAGAATTCGTCTGTCCACATTAGGGCAATCAGGCGTGGTAGAACAATGAACGTGAGGATACGAGCTGGAAAGGTTGGGATGGCATCAGGAGTAAACGTTATCGGTAGCCACTCAAGAGTCTGTCGATCTCTAGCGCGCAGACCCATACTCCAGTCATCAAGAAAAAAGCCACGTTGCCATACCATCAGATAACCAAGCCAGAGGCAGGTTGCTCCGATCAGCAGCCATCCGTAGCTAGCTAGAAACAGAGACAGGCGGCCGGCTACGCGAATGATCGTCGGAATACGCCCCGCAAACAACAGGGTCGACGCAGCTAACACCACTATCAACGTAAGTGCAACTCGATCGAGCGTACTGTTCCATATCGGCCTGGCGACAGCCTCTGTGACCCATACCCGATCGCTATCGAGCGTTTTGCGCATCTGCACATCAATGACAAGGCGCTCTGAGTCTGGCGGCAGGTTCAGGACGACATGGTGCCAGGCCCGTTTCTCAGGGATCGCCGGTGGATCAAGCGCAACGCGGCGTTCCAGAAGTGTTTCCTGCCCACGCTGCACACTGATTGTCACATCAACGCCGTCGACGTTCGGCCCCGGGTTGTTGGTCGCCGGGTCGATCACCGCCCAGGAGGGCTGCGTCAACCAGAGTTCCACCTGCGCCGGTTGCAAGCCTGCGATCTCGTCGAGCGAAGCTAGAGCGCGCCACACACCAAAGGGCGTTGCCGGAGGAGCGTCTGTTGCGTGCAACTCAATGACTGAGCGCTCGATATCGTCCCAACTTGCAGCAGAAGCTATCGGCGCTGGAGTACCCACTTGTGGGCCGGCATCCCAACTCCAGGTCAATGTACGTGGCGTAGGGACCGGCGCGAATATGTTCGCAAGCACGACACCACTGGCGATCAGACTCAGGGTCATGCTACGTAACGTCGCATCACAGGCATCAAATGCAACCAGCAGACTTCGTAGCATCAGAAACTCGGCACTGGAGATAATTATACCTGCGATGAGGCTGATCACAAGTGAAGGGATCTGCGGCAGCGTTGTGTGCTGCATCATTGAGGTGACCAGGATGACACTGGCAAGCACTGATGCGCACAGCAGCAGGAATGTGCGTCGTGGATCGCTCGTAGCTTGCAAGGCCTGTGGCCAGCGTCTGTATGTTCTGTTACGCATAGAACCTGATATCTGGGCAAATGCTGGTATCTTCTGGTTTCTATTAACAACACGAGTTACGCGGTGGGCGGCGCGTAGCGCCGACGAAGGTCTGGAGGAGGCCTCCAGATTCCTGAACTCGGCGGCGCAGTCGGGATGCAGCGCGCTGCGTCC
>DAOTWI010000503.1:0-7287 GCA_034436075.1 Roseiflexus sp. | reverse complement strand
CCGGCTGAGCCGCCGCCGCCCGATGCGCAGCCGGTGGCGGTCATCCCGCACACCGCAGCGCGGGCGTGGGAGGGGCGAACCGTTACCGTGACCGGGACGTTGCAGTATGTCTTCAACAACGGGAAACAGGTGCTGCTGGGGTTCAGCAACCCGCACCAGGGGAGTTTCAAGGCGCTGATTCGGAAGGAGGAGTGGGAGCGCTTCGGCGGGCGCCCGGAGGAGCGCTACCGGATCGGGCAGGAAGTGCGGATAAGCGGAGCCATCCAGTGGTACCAGGGGGACCCGGCGATCTTCGTGACGACGCCGGAGCAGATTGAGGTGGCGGAGGAGGTGCTGGTGGAGACCCACCCGCCCGGCGGCTGATGGACGTTGAAGAATTATTCCGCTCTCCGCCTACCCGCCCGGCGACTAAAGTCGCGGGCTCCGGGAAGCGAAGCCCGCCTACGCGGGCTGGACTGGGTGATACCGGATTGTTTGCGCAAAAACCATACGCCACGGGCAGCGACTCAGCATCGGGCGAGGGTGCTGCGGGGATGGCGTTGGCTTCGACAGGCTCAGCCAACGCCAGCCACTCCGCGTCCTGGATTGTCCAGGTTCAGGTTGATCGCTCTCATAAGGTGACAGACTCACCACTCGACCAGCGCCACCGTCAATGAGAGCGGAGGCGCATCGAGACGGAACGGATTGTCAGTGACCGGAGCGCCGGGAAGAGCGCGCACCGCAACGACGTCGGGTCGCTCGAAGGAATTGGCAGCGTTGGGATCATCACCGGCGACCTGGTAGATCTCCGTGATCCGGCGTGGCGCACGGCTCTGCCACGCCAGATTCACCGTCAGCGGCGCTTGTCGCCCGCGGTGAACTACAAAAATGGCCCCCTTGCCTTGTTCGGCGTCGTAGCTGGCTGCTGCGTCTATTAAGGGCTGATCCCCAAAGGCGCGGGTGGCATACGTCGGCGACTGGACCAGCAGATCGAGCGAGTCGCCGGTTGCGTAGCGGCTGAAGAGCGCAAACGGATAGAAGATCGATTGACGCAGCATCCCGTCGGAACGGGTCAGAATCGGTGCAATGACATTGACCAGTTGCGCCAGACAGGCCACCTTCAACACATCGCAACGGCGCAGAAAGACGTTGAGCCACTGCGCAACGACTAGAGCATCTTCCAGGTTATACACCTCTTCGATGAGATGCGGCGCTTCGCGCCATCCCCCCTGCGTTGTCTGGTCCTTGTACCACACATTCCACTCATCCCAACTCAGATAGACATGATGACGCGATCGCAGTTTTGCTTTGACATAGCGCAGCGTCCCGGCGAGTGTATCGAGATGTTCCTCGAACTGACGCGCCAGCGCCAGATAACTGTCCGTGTCGCCGTCCCGGTTGCCAGCGTAGAAGTGGAGTGACAGATAATCGACGTACTCCCAGCACGCCTCGAGCGCAATCCGGTCCCATTCGGGATAGGTCGGCATACTGCTGCTCGACGAACCGCAGAGTGTCAGGCGGATCGACGGGTCGTGCCATTTCATCAGTTTTGCGGCTTCACGCGCTTTGACCGCGTAGGCGTGCGCATCCATATGGCCAATTTGCCAGGGACCGTCCATTTCGTTGCCGAGGCACCAGTAGCGCACGCCAAAGGGCTGCGGTGCGCCGTTGGCGACGCGACGATCAGCCTCGAGCGTGCCAGCCGGAGCGTTGCAGTACTCGACATATGCCCCAGCCTCCTCAATCGTGCCAGTCCCCAGGTTCACGCCGAGCATCGGTTCAGCGCCGAGCATATGACACAACGCAATGAACTCGTGCGTGCTGAAGCGGTTGGTTTCAATCGACTGCCACGCCAGTTCGCGGCGACGCGGGCGCTGCGCGATTGGTCCCACGCCATCACGCCAGTGATAGCCGGAAAGAAAGTTGCCGCCAGGGTAACGAATGATCCGCGGGTTCAATTCGCGCAACGCAGCCAGCACATCAGTGCGGAATCCCTGATCGTCCGCTAGCGGCGATTCGGGGTCGAACACGCCCTGATAGACGCAACGTCCCATGTGTTCGATGAACCCGCCGAACAAGAACGGCGAGATACGTCCGATGACGCGCTCTTCGTCGATGACGATGCGTGCAGATAGTGCGGCGCTCATGATGTTCTCCTTCGATGCAAGACGGAAAGCGCCGCTATTCTACCCGATCCCGGTACTGGTCTGTGCGCGTGATTCGGTGAAACAACAGGGACGGACGAGCGAGAGATGGTGAATGTGACACGCGGTTCTGGCGCCGTTGCACTGCAACGGCGCCAGGCGGAAGGATCATGGTCTCGACAAGCGCGCGAAACGTATCACATCCTCACGGTCGTTCGACCGCAAGGATCTGATCGACGACTTCCGCCATATCCGTGCCGATAATATCAGGGCGTGGAATGAGCGGATCGAGCACCATGCCGGGGCGTGCGACGAATGCAGCGGCGCATCCGGCGCGCAATGCTCCGGCGAGGTCCCAGGCATGCGTCGCAACCATGCGGATGCGCCCAATCGGAACGTTGAAGCGGGTGGCGGCGTATTCGTAGGGTTCTGGCGCCGGTTTCAGGCGCCGCACGATGTCGGCGGAGAAAATATTCTCAAAAAGGTGAGCGATGCCAGCGTTGGTCAACTGCGTCGTTGCGACTTCCTCTGTCGAGTTGGTCAACGCCGCCAACCGGAACCCGGCGGAGCGCAGCCGTTCGAGTGCAGCGGGAACATCGGCATGGGGCGGCAACGTGCGCATGCCGTTGAGGATGGCGGCGCAATCGTCCGCCGAGAGCGGCGTCCCATAGCGTGCAGCGGTCATTTCCAGCGCCGTCGCCCAGATTCTGGTAAAGTTCACATAATCGCCAGTAATGGTCGTAACGAACGCCGATTGAAGCGCCTGATTGAACCACGCCTGGCGCGCATTCGCAACTCCAAAGATCCGTGTGAACAACGGATCGAGCGCGCGCATGTCCAACAACGTCTCGTTGACATCAAAAACGATCACCCGCAGCATTGTCCCCTCCTGTGATTGTTCCACACCTGACAAGGATACCCATTCAACCAACTCGAATTAAAGGGTGATGCAGGGCAACAACGTATAGAAAGCGCATTGCACGCCGCTGTCGATCGGACAAACGAACGGTGGAGCGCGGAGTTGCAAACTCAGGTTGTGGATAACTGATCAGCCAGCGTTTCCAACCAGCTGCTGCAAACGACCAAGTTCTGCGGACATATCAGCCGCCACACCGCGTAAACGTTCTGGCGAGATCGATTGCATGGCTACAAATCTTCTCCGGTCGCCAGGACACGATTGCGAACATGCGGAAAGAGTTCGCCGAGCGGTTTCAGATCAACTGGAAAGTCAGTCAGTTTGCCAGCTTCTGCCAGCGCAGGAAAGTAGTCGGCAGGCGCGAGACCATCCACTGCCAGATCGATGTCGGAGCCAGCAGTGAAGCGATCAGTCACCAGCGAACCAAAGAGAATGATGCGAGTCGCCCCAAATTGCTCGCGCAGCATTGCCGCAATGCGCATAGCATCAAGCCGCGCCTGCTGCGCCAGCCGCCGGTTGCGCTCACGCTCGGTCGCCTGACGCCGCCGCCAGCGTTCGACATACTCTTCGATTGGGCGATCCATGCCTGGAATGTCGGTGTTTGAACGCATCAGGCCGCCTTATCACGCGGAGATCGACGCGGTATCATAAATCTGGCATGAGAGCAGGGCTACGCCTTCTATAGTACACCAGATTCAACCAAATCTCAATAGCCTGACTCTGCTTGCCTGCGCCCTGCTCTGCTTCAGTGTATAGAGCGACCAACCACAACCTGGACAATGACCTGCACCTATGGAACGGCTGGCGTTGGCTTCGACGGGCTCAGCCAAAGCAGGTTAAGCCTGTCGAAGCCAACGCCAATCACGAGACAGTCAACACGTGCGAGATTGTTCAATGTCAGGATGATCCTATCAGGCGATCGTGCGCGCGATGCGGCGCTGCACGGCATAGTAAACGGCGATGAAATTGTAGATGATATGGAACAGATAGGTGAATGGCAGCAGTGTGAATAGCGCCAGTCCCAGCAGCGCGTGAACGTAGACGATGCCATGTATCAGATTCAACCGCGCGAACAGTTCAGTCCAGATGATGCAGAAAATGATGCTGCGCACCAGGAGCCGATCCCACGGCAGGCGCCCCGGCGTGCGAACGCCGCGCGCCGCATGGTCGATGTCTCCGACGACGGCGCCGCTCCGCTTCCGCAGTAACGTCGCCATCAGATGCAGATTGCCGACCACTGCGAACCCCACAGCGATCCAGGTGACGCCCACGAAATAGGGTGCGGCGGCGCCGAACAGGAAGTGCGACTGGAGCGCCTCGCCGTTGCCGAAGATCAGCGCCAGCAGGTTGGCAGGCGTGTAGTTGAAGCTCTCCTCGACGTGCAATGCCACATCCGGCACCGGTCTGCCGAATAAAACGTGCGCAAAGACGATGAGCGCCGACAACGTATATCCGGTGACCTCGGTGATAATGGCGATGTGGTAATAGAGATAGCCGCGTCCCCACGTCGGGTTGGCGCGTTTGTAGAAATGCTGGATCGGACCAAACAGCACGGCGTGCAGCGCCTCGAAGAATCCCAGGCGACGCGGCGCGCGCTCGAACGTCGGAGACACCCCGCGGAAGCGCCGTCGCGTCACCAATGCCCACGCAAACCGTCCCAGCCGCACCCCGACGCCGATCAGAAAAACGGCGATGGCGATCGGCGCGATGATATTCAGCACGTCGATGATGATCATGAGTCGCCTCCTTTTCTGGAACCGAACGATGACTGCTCCGCTACGGCTCGCGCCCGCAACGCCGGCATCGTCAGCGTCGTCATGTCGCGCAATGCGCGCAGATGATCGTAGACCTGCGGATGGTCTTTGGCGAAACGCTGAACGATCTCGTCGCGCTCCAGCCAGTCGAGCAGCGCCGGAAACTCCGGCATCTCCATCAGCGCCGCCATCCGTCCTTCGATACTGTGTTCCAGAAAGAACTCGGGGTCGCGGTTGCGCAATTCCTCTGGAACGTACATGCGCTCCAGTTCGCCGCGCTTCGCCAGCGCCGGTTCCATGGCTTCATACACGATCTCGAACAACACCAGCGCCATGCGTTCGTCAGATTGCGCCAGTCCGTAGGTTCGGCAGGTGTCTTCCAGCGACAGCGTGCAGACGACGCACGGCGAAGTGACGTACTCGGCGCCAGTTGCGCGGATCTGGTTCGCCTTCAGCACCGAAATCTTGCGCCGCAGGTCGGTGTTTTCGGGCAGGCGCATGCCGCCAGCGCCGCCGTTGCAACAGTAGTTGTGCTCGCGATTGGGGGTCATTTCGACGAAATTGCCGGTCACGAGATACAACAGGTCGCGGAACACGTCTCCCAACCCGGAGAGGCGGGTGGCGTAGCATGGGTCGTGCAGCGTGACGCTCAGATCGGTCTTTTCAATTGGCAGACGCCCTTCCCGGATCAGGTCGAGCATGAGCGTATCGACGCTCACAATCGGGTAGCGGAAGGGTCGTCCGAGCACCTCCGACGCCTCGGCGTAGAGGGTGCGCGCGTCGCAGCCGCATTCGACCAGCAGGATTTTCCTGACGCCGAGCCGATCCGCTTCCTCTTCCCACTCTTCCAGCATCTGCTTCGAGAGGTTGTGGTGAACGGCGATATGGTCGATCTCGGTGCCGGTGTCGATCACACGCGGCGAGATGGTGTAACTGACGCCGGCGGCATTGAGGATTTTGACCATTTTGATGCCGTAATCGGGGATTTTGGCGTTGCCCGCCGCTGGGCAGACGAAGAGCAACTCGGCGCCGTGCACATCGACTGGCGCCACGATCCCTTCGCTGCGCAGAAACAGTCCGACCCGTCCGATGACCTGCGGGATGGTCAGTCCGAAACTGTGGCGGTAGCGCTCAGTGTTGTCGATGATTGATTTGATGGTCGGATTGGCGTGGCTCAACCCGGAGTCGGCATAGGCGGCGCGCGCGAGACGCACAATGCGGCGCGTGCTGATGCCTGCCGGGCAGGCGAGTGTGCAGCGTCCGCACGCCGTGCACGCCCAGAAGTAGCGCATGTTCTCTTTCAGATCATCGACGGTCGGGGTGGGAACCAGTCCGAGGGCGCCGCCGATCTGTCCCTCAATCGTCATGTAGCGCTGGTAGACCTGGCGTATCAGCCCGGTTTTGTGGGTGGGATGCAGTTTTTCGTCGCCGGTGACCAGATACCAGGCGCAGGCTTCACCGCACATTTTGCAGTCCATACACGCTTCGAGATTGACCACATCCTCGGCGGTGATGTTCTTGCGCAGCGAGTCGACAAAGACGCGCATTTCCGCTTCCATACGAATGCCCTCCCTCAGGTATCATCGGATAACGGTGAATGAACCGGGAATGTGGACCGGGACGAGACACAGCGCTTCAGTCGTGCGCAGCGGCGGCATCTGGCACGATACGAGTCAGGCTTCCGGCACGTTCCCTCTCACGGAGCCGCGGTGGAGGGCATTGGGCGGGGTGCGGTCGCCAGCATCGGACATGATCGCCTGATCGCAGCGGAGCATCGCTGCAATCCCTTCGTCATCGATATGGACTTGTATCATTTCGAGATATGCAGAGAAGGGGTGATCGTTGTGGTTGCGAGTGTACCAGAAGTTGCTGAGATGATGTGTGGAAAGACCGCCACAGAGAATTGTGATTTGATCGAGTTTATACTTTTTGCGCATCCCAGTTATGACTGGCGACGTCTGCGACGCAGGTGGCGGATCGAGCGGCGCGGGCGATAGCCGAGGGCGCGCAGGCGGGCGGCGATGGTCTGAATGGAGGGGAGGTCGTTGGGATGGTAGCCCTTCTGCTCGATCAGGGCGTGGCGCACCTCCTCGATGCTCATGCAGGGCGCCCGGGCATCATTGCGGCATTCGGCATGAGCGGAGCGCCAGGCTTCCACCACCTCGCGGATGTCGTGCAGCAGATTGGGCAGGCGCGCCTCGACCGGCTTGCGCCCCCGGAGATGGGTGGCGTCCAGGCAGGTCAGCCCGCTCTCCAGTTCACGCATGCCCTTGCGAATGGTGGCGCGGTTCCAGCCGAGTTCACGCTCGGCGAGGCGCTGCCCGCCAGGACCCAATGCCCTCACCGTGCGCGCCATGAAGACCCGGCGCGCGCTGCCTTTCAGCGATTGGGCGGTCTGGATCAACTCCGCTTTCATTTCGTCGTTGAGGTCCATGGGAGAACTGAGAACCGAGAACTGAGAACCGAGAACTGAGAACCGAGAACTGAGAACCGA
>DAOTWI010000502.1:0-16201 GCA_034436075.1 Roseiflexus sp. | reverse complement strand
TGTGGGCGCCCCTACCTTCAATCTACAACGTCGATCAGGACAATCTCCGAGCCGAACTCCTCCAGCGCCACGGTGATTCCATCGCGTTCCAGGTCGGCGCCGGTGCGGTGCAGGGTGCGTTCGCCATCGACGAATCGCACGGTGTACGCTGCATCGGGCAGCAGACCACGCGGCTTGAATGTGCGTTCGGCGACATCACCCTGCGCGCGGTAGACCATCACCACACTGCGCCGTTTGTCGGGCGCGACGGCCTGGATGACGTCCCATCCCCACCCCAGACCGTCGATGTTGTGCAGCGGCGCTTTCAGGTGGATGATCTTTGCCGAACGGATGAGATGGCGTAACGCCTTGTACTGCTCAATCGCTCGCCGGGTGTCTGCCATCTGCGCGTCGTTCCATTCGGTGACGCGCTGCATCAGGATGAGCGGTCCGCCAAAGATTGAACTGCGCAGGGTGTAGGGCGAAGGGTCGTCCTGCATGTAGCGCACGCTGTAGCGCGGCGAGAACGGGTAGGACGCGCCGTACACCCCCTGCCGCGTGGCATACGATGAGGTGTTGTCCACCGTGATGCTCGTGTGGTATAGCCGTGCCATTTTGTAGGTCATCATACAACCGCCGTCCTCGCAATTTTCGAGTGTCAGATGCGGGCGGGCGCGGCGCAACGATCCGATGACGATGTCCAGCCCGTACTGCGAGTTGGCGTAGTTGCTGTCACCCGGCGCATGCGTGTGATCGCTGCGCTCACACCGTTTCACCATGTCCTCGCCGTCCTGAATGATGTAATCGATCCCTTCTTCGTCCACCAGCCGGATCAACTGTTCGATCAGCCAGGCGCGGCATGGTTCGTGCCCCAGGCAGAGCGGACCTGCGCCATAGTAATCGTTGCCGGTGTGGATGAGCCAGTTGGGGTGCTCTCTGGCGATCGGCGCCTCCGGGTTGCACTGCGCCAGCGCAACGTGCACGCCGAAGCGCATCCCGTAGGAGTGCGCCCGTTCAACGAGCGGCTTCAACCCACGCGGAAACTTGACCGGATCGGGGCGCCAGTCACCGATCATCCGCGCCCACCCCAGGTCCATCACCGCAAGTTCGACGCCGAGTTCCGCGCAGCGGTCGATGGCTGCCAGTTGCTGCTCCTCGTTGATGGTCTGCTCGTAGCGCCAGGAGTTGTACTGCACCCACGGGTAGCGGTCGTCGGGCAGCGGAGGATGGACGTGCGTCTCGGCGAAACGCTGCGTCACATACCCCGCCTCGTCCCAGTCGCCCTCGAAGCGCCCGACGAAAAACGCCGGGATCTCGAAGAGCGCGCCTGGCGCCAGGCGATGCGCCAGGTCGTCGATCTGGCTCACAAGATTCGCCTGTTCTGTCGTCGCCCAGGCGCGCAGCCGGCTCTTGCCGTTGAACTCGATGCCGCACACCATGCCGCGCCCGCGCTTCGGCGGCGCCTCGTTCCAGTCGGGCAGACCATCGCGCAGGGCGAACCACGCGCAACTGGAAGGACCCCAGTGATGCGCGGGGTACGACCCCATGCGGATTTCGTGAGGAGCGCATCCCACTCGCAGCCAGACCTCGTGCTGGCTGAAGAAGTCGCGCCGGTAATTCCAGCTAAACTGCTCGACGTGGAACAGGTAGAGCGGCGGCGCAGCATGCGGCGTCAGCGTCAGAATGTCGCACTGATCGATCAGCGCCGTCGCGCTGCCGCGATTCTCCAGCGTCGCCCAGGTGCGTACAAACGGATGATCAGCGAACAGGCGGAACCAGCGGGTCAGGCGCAGCGCGCCGTTCGTCGAATCGAACGTCAGCGTCAGCAGGCGACCGCCATCATCAGCCGTCTGATCGTCTGCCTGAATGACCTGCGCCCACAGTGGCGTTTGTCCATCGACGCGCAGGGCGCTCCCTGTCGCTGATGACAGATCGAGACCTTCCGTTGCGCCGCTGAGTGTCCAGTCCAGGCGTCCGTCCGCCAGCGACACGGTGATAGTCACGAGGTCAGTCGAGAGCGACCATGTCTCAGGCGTGGCGCCTGATCCAGAGCGGGTCATGCTGTTTATCCTTTCGCAAGAAGCGCATTGGCTTCTTCGTCGATCTTCTTCGCCGCCTCTTCCGGCGTCACATTGCCAAGGAACAACTGATCGAACGTCGGCAGCAGCACCTCGCCGAAAATCTGCTGATTATTGCGCGAGTAGAAATCGCCGAGCCGCGCGCCTTCGATCGTGCTGAGGACTTTGCGCAGCCCTGCCGGTTGCCCGACGTACATCTCCTCAGACTCGCGCGCCGAGCGCGCAATCGGTATCCAGTCGTGATTGCTTGCCATCGTCTTCTGATAGGTTGTTGTTGACCAGCGCGAAAAAGCGAACGAAGCGTCGATAACCTTCGAGTCCTTCGGGATGACCTGCCCGCCGAGCCAGTAGGCGGAGACGCGCTTATCCTTCCACTTGGGCAGCGGCGCCATGTCCCATTTGAACGGCACATCCTGGAACCCGCTGATCGCCCAGCTGCCATCGAAGAACATCGCCACCTTGCCGGTCTGAAAGATGCCAATATCCTGCGCCGTCGCCGAGCGCTGCGTTTTGGTCGGGGCGACTTTATACTCGAAGATCAGATCGCGAAGGAAGGTAAGCGCCTCCACATTGACAGGATCGCTGACCTGGAACTTCGTCGGTTCGACGATCCTGTCGAAGAACCCGCCGCCCATCGCCCACGCCAGCGTCTGCGCACCCCACCAGATGTCCATCACGCCGACATCCATCCCCCACTGGGTGGTCTCATCACCGCTGCGCTTGGTCAATTTCGTTGCAGCATCGAGCACATTGTCCCACGTCCAGGTTTCGTCGGGATACGCCAGACCCTCGGCATCGAAGAGGTCGCGGTTGTAGTAGAGCGCCAGCACCTGGATATTTTCGGGCAATCCGTAGAGATTGCTGCCATCGAAGCGCCAGGCGTCGAAGAGTTTGACCGGATACTCTTCAGCGTTCATCAGTTCCGGCGCCAGATCGACATACGGCTGGAGGTTGGCGAGCAACCCTGCCCGGTAATGCCCATACGCCTGGACATCGAAGAAGTAGAGGTCATACGGGTTCTTCGAGCCATACGCCAGATCGATGCGGGGCCAGTACTGGTCGTAGGGCAGGAGTTGCAGGTCGAGATCATACTGCCCTTTGAAGGCTTCATTGAACATTTGCGCGCGGACTCTGAAGTTCTCGTCAATCACCGGTCCGTTGCTCCACATGAGCGCGCGGATTTTCACTGGCTCACTGGAGACCTGGGCGGGCGCCGCGGTTGGCGCACTGCCGGTCGTTGGCGCGGTCGGCGATGCGCCGCAGGCAGCCAGAATGCCGGAAGCAAGCGCTGCTCCTCCCAACGCCGCGCTACGCAAAAATTGCCTTCGACTCAGACGGGTGTAGTGTGCCATGATGTTCTCCTCCATTGCTTGCTATCGAGCATCCGATACGTGATCGCTCGTGTGTGATCGTTCCTATCCCTTAATCCCGGTCATCACAATGCCGCGCACAAAATAGCGTTGCGCCAGAATGAACAGAATGAGCGGCGGCACAATCGAAATCGTCACCGCTGCCATTAACAGGTGCATCTGCGGTCCGATCCGCGGCGAACCCTGGAAATAGGAAAGAGCGACCGCAATCGTGCGCTTACTCTCATCGGTCAGGTAAATCAGCGGCGTGAAAAAGTCGTTGTACGTCCCCACGAATGTAAAGACCACCACCGTCGCCAGCACGGGGTAACTGAGCGGCATCATAATGCTCCACCAGATCTGGTAGACATTGGCGCCGTCGATAGTGGCGGCCTCTTCGAGTTCGCGCGGGATCGTCAGGTAAAACTGTCGCAGCAGGAAGATAAAAAACGCGCTGCCGAAATACGCTGGCACAATGAGCGGCAGAAACGATCCCACCCACCCCAGCGCATTGAACAGCAGGTAGGTCGGCACGAGCGTCACCGCGCCAGGCAGCATCAGCGTCGAGAGCAGCAGCATGAAGATCATGTTTTTGCCCGGCGCCGACAGGCGCGCAAACCCGTAGGCGCTGAGCGAACACGAGAGGAGCGTGCCAATTGTCACCAACCCGACGATAATGGTGGTGTTCCAGGCGTAGAGATGAAACGGCACGCGCGTCACTGCTTGCACATAGTTCGCCCACTGTGGCGGGTTGGGGAACCAGATCGGCGGCGAGAGATACACCTGGCTCGCCTGCTTTAGCGATGTCGAAATCATCCAGAAGAAGGGGATCAGCACTAGCGTCGATCCCGCCAGCAGGATGGTCAGCACCGCCAGGGATGCCAGGCGCGCTTGCCCGCGACGGGTGCGCCAGAAGAACAGCGGAGCAGGACTCGCACTCATCAGTTTCTCCCCGGTCGCTCACTCTCGTAATAGACCCAGAGCGGCGACGACTTAAAGACCAGCAAGGTCAGCGCCAGGACGATCAGGAACAGCACCCACGCCACCGCAGCGGCATACCCGAAGTTCAGGTATTGGAAGGCGTGGCGGTAGAGATAGACTGAAAGAAACAGCGTGGCATTGTTCGGTCCGCCGCCGGTAATCACATAGGCGTCGGTAAAAACCTGCAACGCGCCAATGACTCCCAGCACCAGATTGAAGAAGGTGACGTGCGAGATCATCGGCAGCGTGATGCTGATGAACTTCCGCCACCGTCCGGCGCCGTCGATCTCGGCGGCTTCGTACAACTCGTGCGGAATGCCTTGCAACCCGGCCAGGAAGATCAGCATCGTCCCGCCAACGCCCCACAAACTGGCGATGATCAGCGCCACCAGCGCCCACGTTTCATCGAACAGCCAGTTGGGACCCCGAACGCCAACGCCGCGCAGCAGGATGTTGATAATCCCATAGTCGCCATTGAACAGCCAGCGCCAGAGCATTGCCACGCCGACGCCCGAAATGACTGTCGGCAGATAGTACACCGAGCGAAAGAACAGAATCCCGCGCATTTTGTGGTTCAGGAGCAGCGCCAGCCCCAGCGCAACGGTCAGACCTAACGGAACGCTGACGATCGAGTAGATGGCGCTGACCCTGAGCGATTGCCAGAAGAGTTTGTCGTTGAAGAGTCGGTCGTAGTTCGCCAGACCATTCCAGCGCGGATCGGTCAGAATATTGTAATCGGTGAAACTGAGCAAAAACGAGGCGATCATCGGCCCCAGCGTGAAGAAGAGCAACCCCAGGATGGCTGGCGCCATGAAGATGTAGGCGTTGATCGCTTCGATGCGTCGCCGGCGGCTCGTCCGTTGCGCACGGCGCTGCACTGCAATGTGTGGTTGAAGATGAGGCGTATCCACTACTCTGCTCCCCACTGAGACAGGCGACTGCCACGTCACGGGTCATCCACGGACCAGCACAATCGCTGATCCTTCTTCCGGCAGGTTGTCGAAGCGCAGCCCGACGCGCATCAAGTCAGCGCCGCTGATCCGCGTTTGCCGCCCGGTATCGATCCACGACAGGGTGTATCCCTGATCCGGTTGCAGGTGTTTCAGTCGCAGCGTCCGCGCAGGTTCTCCGCCGGGCAAGCGAAAGACCGCAATCAGGTGTTCGTTGCCATCAGGCATCCGGTACTGAAATCCAGCCCAGCGGTCGCCGCGCCCCTCGCCGAGCGGCTGACCAGTCAGGCGGTACATGTCCGCCTGGCGCACAAAGCGCCGCATGATGGTTTTGTAGAACTGAATGTGTTCAGCGTACCGCTGCGCGACCCACTCTGGCAGATCGGGCAGGCGCTGCGAAAAGCCAAAGCGCCGCAACATCGAAATGCGCGTGTAGAAATCGATCTGGTGCGGCTGAAGCGCCGGATCGTGCGGATTGAACGTCTGGCTTGGATGTTCGGCGAATGCCCACTCACAATAGCCCCAGTGCAGGCAGGCGTTCGGTGCGAGCATGCAGGTTGCGCCCCAAAACGCCTGCAAACTGTGTTCGGGCCAGTCCGGGTCGCTCAGGAACGCCATATGGGTGCGGCGCGCAATGCCCGCATCGATGCGCAACCCGCCCGACGAGCAATTTTCCAGCGCCACGTCGGGGTGCGCAGCGCGCAGACGGTCGAGCAGCGCATAGTACCCGCGATAGTGGGCATACAACCCGTCTTCCGCGCCGTGCCCATGATCGCCGCGGTTGCACCCGGCGCCGGGGTTGAGATTGAAATCCAGTTTGATCCAGTCGCAGCCGTCGTCGCGCACCAGGCGGTCGAGCGTCTCGAACGCCCACTGCTGCGCCGCCGGATTGCCGAGGCACACATAGCCGAGACGTTCACCGTCGCGCATGGCGACAAACTCTGGATGGCGCTCCGCCAGCCGCGCCTTGATGCCCAGACCTTCGATTTCGCACCAGATGCCGAAACGCATACCGTGTGCGTGCACATCATCGGCGAGCGCGCGAATGCCGGACGGGAAGCGCACGGTGTTGACCATATCCCAGTCGCCGCGCTGTTCGTACCAGTGCGTACCGGCATCGGCAGCGCCGAACCATCCGGCGTCGAGGGTGCACACCTCGATGCCCAGACGCGCCGCTGCCGCAACATTGGCGCGGAACGTCGCCTCATCGAGCGCGCGGTCTTCATATGCCCACCAGTGGTTCCACTCGACCGGCAGCGCATCCGCCAGCGCGTTGCGCGGGTACCAGAACCGCCGCCCCAAACGCGCAAACTGAACGGCTGTCTCATCGAGATCATCGCCCCTGGCGAACGCCAGAACCACCGGCGGCGCTTCGACCGCCGCGCCCGGCGCCAGATCGATGGCAAACTCCCAGTCGTGCAGCCCGCCCGATAGCACGACGGCGCCATCCAGCCGCGGCGTGAACCGCACAACCCAGTTGCCCGACCATGCAACCACGCCGGACATCAACGAGCGACCGTTGCGGATGAGCGTGAACCAGGGAGAATGACCATGCGACGAGCGACCTGACCGGCTTTCGAGAATGGTGGCGTCGTTGAGCGACGTGCGTTGCGGTTCGAACTCCGCGCCCCACGCGCCGGTGAAGGCGCACAGATCATAGCTGTCGGGGAGAAGATCAAGCGCCAGCGAATCCAGGCGGGTCACACGGCGCGGCGCTTCACTCTCATTCCGCACGACGATCCACGTTTCCAGCGCCGCAGCATCGGCATAGGTCACCAGGTGATACTCAACGACAATCCCGGAATCGGCATATGCCAGTTCGACACACGCGCGGCGCATGCCAAGCGGCGCCGCGTCCTCCGACACGCGCCGCACCTGAACGCCCGGCGTCTGCGCATCGAGTAATCGCCCATCGACCACAGCCGCAAAGATCGCCGACGAATCCAGCGCCCAGGGTTCATCCCGCAGCCCCAGTGTGATCAGCTCAAGCGCGGGCGCCAGGCGCAGCAGGCAGGTACATCCGGCAGTGGAGAGATCGAGCGTAGCGGGAAGGGTCACGAAACGCTCCTCTGGCTGCGATCTGCGGTTTTTGTAGCGCGTGTTGTACGAATGCGCTCTCGCAGGTACGCGATAGACTGGTCATCGATGCGGAACTCAATCACCACGTCCGGCTTGCGGTTGGTCAGTTCCGCGAGAGCGGGAACACAGTTGTGCGTCACTACCAGGTGGTCGCAGATGCGCGCCACCCGGCGCACATCGTCGTGGGCGCCGATCAGTGCTGTGATGACCTGCGCCGTCGGTTGATAACTCAGAATGGTGTATTCCAGCGAACGGGCAGTATCGGGCAGGGTGCACACCAGTCCAATCCGTGATTTCGTCAGCCGTGCAATGCGCAGCAGCGACTCAGGCGAAGGGCGCGTATCGACGCCGATCACCCGATCCCGGTATGGCGCCAGCGCCTGTAATACCTCCGCAAGATGGTGGAAGGTGGTCACAATCAAGTCGTATCTTTGAGCAAAGGCGTCAACATCCTGGCGCAACTCATCGAGCAAGCCGGCGCTCATCGGCATGCCGGTCAATCGCGACAGGTCGTGGCTCAGGGTCGTGCTGTCGTAGGAGTTGCACTCGATGAAGCGAATCGTCAGATCGCTCTCGCCATACATCTCTTCGATCAGCGCCGTGATGTCGGCGAGCAGTTGCTGGCGCGTCATTCCTGCCGATATCGCCTGCCACACCACATCGCGCGCCTGCTGGCGCACGTGTTCAACCGGCGCTGCGGTCGTTGCAGAACGGGTCACCACAGGAGAACGCCGGTCGGCGCGCATTTCGAGCATGCCGAGTTTGCGCAGTTCCTGGCAGGCTTTGTTCACTGTGTTGCGGTTTGCGCCGAACTCTTCCGCCAGCTTCCGCACTGGCGGCAGCGCTTCGCCGGCGTGATACACGCCGTTGCTGATGCGCCAGAGCAAGGCGCGCTGAATGTCTTTGACAGAAATGCGCTCCCTGGTCACGGTTCGACTACTCCGTCGGCTTGTCCTATGGCATAGGATTACGAGACACATGCATAGTACGCGAGAGTCGCGGTCGTGTCAAGACGCCGGTCGAGCGGGGTGCAGGCATGATGGGTCAGGAAACGACGCTGCTGCTGCCAGCGATTGATGAACATTCACACAACTCATACCTGCCTCTCCATAGCAGGGCGCGCCGGCGACGGCTCCTGCCTGGCATCCGCCGCTCCCGGATGACGGTCATCCGCGCATCTGGTATAATTGTTGCGTTATGCGCTCAACATCGCTGCTTCGCGTTGATCGCGTCCTGTCAATTGTTGTGATGACCTCTCTGCTGCTGGCGCTGCTGCCAGCCATTGCGCCGCCCGACGCCGCGCCTGTGGCGTTGGAAGCGCCTCGCACGACGCTGCGCGACTCGCCCTTCGGCGTCAACAGCCACCTCGCGACCCGTTATTGGGACCCGGAATCCATGCATGTGCCCGCCGACGTTGTTGCGCGTCTGGGGGTCGGCTGGGTGCGTGAGGATTTCCACTGGTTTCGCATTCAGCCAACGCCCGATGCTCCTTACGACTGGACCTTCACCGATGAAGCGGTGCGCACGCTCAGCCGGCGCGGCGTGAACATTCTAGGAGTCATCGGGCATCCTCCAGGATGGGCAACGCCATTCCCCGGCGATGTCCCGCATGGAGTGTCGTTCTACGCGCCCGATCCGCAGCGATTTGCCGCATTTGCCGCCGCCGTTGCGCAACGCTATCGCAATTACATCTCACATTGGGAAATCTGGAATGAGCCGGATAATCCGCTGTTCTGGAAGCCAGCCCCCGACCCCGGCGCGTATGCCACGCTCCTGCGCCTCTCTGCCGCTGCTATCCGATCAGTCAATCCACAGACGACTATTCTGATCGGCGGAGTCTATTCGTTCGAGCCGTCGTTCCTGCGGCAGGTGGCGGAGGCTGGCGCCTGGGAGAGTTTCGACATTCTCGCCATCCATCCGTATGTCAGCCCAAGTGCGCCTGAAATTGGCAATCTGATCGCTGGCGTCGAGGCGGCGCGCTCGGTTGCGGAACAATATGGCGCCCGCCCGATCTGGGTCACCGAGATCGGTTGGTCGAGCGGGCGCGGCGACCGCGATGCCGTGGGACTGGTGAATGAGCAGGATCAGGCCAATTTTCTGGTGCGCGCGACATTGCTGCTCTGGCGCGCTGGCGTCGAGAAGATTTTCTGGTATACGCTCAAGGACGACCCCGGCAACCCGTATGGTCTGGTGGGGCTTGGCGTCGGCTATTTCGATTACAGCCGCCTGAAGCCATCGTTCGCGGCATATCGGACGATGGTTGAATATCTTTCTGGTGCAAACCTGGTGGTGGTGCGCGATCTGTTCAACCGAACCACCGTGCTCGACTTCGAGCAGTTTGGTTCGTGGCGGCGCGGCGATCAGACGTATGGCGATTTGACGCCCTCCGGTGAGCGAGTGCGCAGCGGGCGCGGCGCGGCTCAACTGCGCTACACGTTCCCGTCACGCGCCAATGAGTTCGTCGTCTTCCGGCGCGAGCGCCCGGCGTCCATTCCCGATGGCGCTTATGCGCTTGGTGCGTGGGTGTATGGCGACGGATCAGGGAACACGCTCAAAGTCTGGGTGCGCGATGCGGAAGGGGAAGTGTTGCAGTTTGCTCTGGGCGCCATCGGACCGCCGGGATGGCGCATTCTGGAAGCGCCGATTGTCGGCGCGGCGCCGGAATGGGACCGGATCAGCGGCAGCGGCAACGGGCGGATCGATTTTCCGGCGCGGCTCGATGCCATTGTGCTCGATGATTCGCCGGATGCCTTTGCTGGCGGAGGGACTGTCTATCTCGACGATCTGTTCGCCATCAGCGGTCCGGAAGCGTATGATGCGCAGTTTCAGCGCGGCGACGTGACCATCGACGTGTTGTGGGCGCCGACGCCGGTGCGCGGCAGCATCCGCACCAGGGAATCAACCGCTGTTCTCGTCACGCGCGATGGCGCCACGTCGACCATCGTTGCCAGCGAGGGTCGCCTGGTGATCGACCTCGGTCCGGCGCCGGTGTATGTCGTTCACCGGAGATGAGGCAAGCGACATCAGCGTTCATCGTTCCCCCGTTCAACGGGCAACGCTTCCACCGCTGGCGCCAGCGCCTCGCGCTGAATCGCCAGCAGGCGGCGGATGCCGTCGGTTGCAAGGTCGAGCAGGGCGTCGAACTCAGCGCGGCTGACGGCACGTGCTTCGGCGGTGGATTGCACTTCAACAATTGCGCCGTCATCTATCAGCACCAGGTTGCAATCCATGTCGGCGACGCTGTCTTCACTGTAGTCGAGGTCGAGCAACGCCTGTCCGCCGACGTACCCGGCGCTGACGGCGGCAACCGCACACCGGAGCGGGTTGGCGGCAAGCCGTCCGGCGGAAGTCAGGCGGTGCATTGCCAGCGCCAGCGCCACGTACCCGCCGGTGATCGACGCAGTGCGGGTGCCGCCATCCGCCTGCAGGACATCACAATCGATCGTGACCGTAAACCCATCGAGCGCTTCGAGGGACACCGCAGCGCGCAGTGCGCGCCCGATCAGGCGCTGGATTTCCTGGGTGCGCCCTGAGAGACCGTTGCGTTCGCGGCGGGTGCGCTGCGCTGTCGAGCGCGGCAGAAGCGCATATTCACCGGTGACCCAGCCGCGCTGTTGACCGCGCAGCCATTGCGGAACGCCCTCTTCGACGCTGGCAGTGCAGAGCACCCGGGTGTTTCCCATCTCGATCAGCGCCGAACCCTCGGCATAGCCATAGGTGTCGATGCTGATCCGAACCGGACGCAGATCGGCAGGCGCTCTTCCATCACTTCGAACCATACAAACTCCTGGGAACCGACAATGGTATAATCGGTGTTGTGCAAGATTTCACGGTTTGGTCACCATGACAGGAGCTGCCGATGACGACTGCCCCTCCACAGGTTCCATTCGATGCCGCATTGTGCAATGGACGCACCGTTCACGTCCGTTTGGTCGAAGCGGGAGACAATGAACGGCTGATTGCATTTGGCGCCGCGCTGCCCGAAAACGACTGGCTGCACGCCGAGAACGACCTGCGCAGCCCGGAAGTGGTGGCGCGCCTGGTCAATGCGCGCGATGCCGAGCACTGGCGACAGATCGTGGCAGTGACGCCCGACGGCGCCATTGTCGGCTATGCGTCGGCGCGCCAGTTGCCAGGTCGTTCGAGCCACGTGGCTGATATTCAATTAATCATTGACGAAGCCTGGCGACGCTGTAGGCTTGGCACCATCATGGCAAGCGAGATCGTCGCCCATGCGCGCAACATGGGAGCAGCAAAAGTGTTCGTCGATATGGTCGAGGAACAAACCGCTGGCCAGGCGATTTTTACGCGCCTGGGCTTCACACTCGAAGGGCGCCTCGTCAATCACATCCGCGATCGCCAGGGAAAGCCGCACAACCTGGTCGTCCTGGCGTATCACGTTGAGTGAACGTTCAGCGTTGAACATTCAACGCTGAACGTTCAACGCTGCCTTTATCCTTCCAGCGTCGAGAGATCGCCGGGGTCCTGTCCCAACGCCTGCGCCTTGAGCACGCGCCGCATAATCTTGCCCGAGCGGGTCTTGGGCAGAATCGAGACGAACTTGATGCTCTCCGGGCGCGCAATCGGACCCATTTCACGCGCCACGTGCGCCTTAAGTTCGTCTTCCAGCGCCGGCGTGCCCTCGATGCCGGTCCGCAGAATGACGAAGCAGTGGATCGCGGTGCCCTTCACTTCGTGCGGCAGACCGATGGCGGCGGCTTCCGAGACGGCCGGGTGCGACACCAGCGCGCTCTCGATTTCCGCCGTGCCCAGGCGGTATCCCGACACCTTGATCACATCGTCGATACGCCCGATGATCCAGAAGTAGCCATCCTCATCCCGGCGCGCCGAGTCGCCAGCGGTATACATGCCGGGCGGATCGCTGTTCCAGTACTGATTGACATACCGATCCGGGTCGCGCAGAATCGTGCGCATCATTCCGGGCCAGGGGGTCTTGATGACCAGCAGACCGTCCTCGTTCGCGGCTTTGCTGCGCCCCTGTTCATCGACCACATCCGCCTGGATGCCGAGGAACGGGCGCGTGCCCGAGCCAGGTTTGAGCGGCGTTGTGGGGTTGGGCGTGATCAGAAAACCGCCAGTCTCGGTCTGCCACCAGGTATCCATAATCGGGCAGCGCCCCTTGCCGATGACATTGTAGAACCAGCGCCAGGCTTCGGGGTTGATCGGCTCGCCGACTGATCCCAGGAGGCGCAGGGTGGACAGATCGTGGCGGTTGGGCCAGGCGTCGCCGAAGCGCATGAGCCCGCGGATGGCTGTGGGCGCGGTGTAGAGGATGTTGATGCCGTACTTCTCCACCAGGCTCCACCAGCGGTTCGGGTAGGGATAGTTGGGCGCGCCCTCGTACATAAACGACGTAGCGCCCTCGATCAGCGGACCGTACACAATGTACGAATGGCCCGTGACCCAGCCGGGATCGGCGGCGCACCAGTAGCGATCCTCCTCTTTGATGTCGAAGGTGAAGTGCAGCGTCGCCGAGACGTGGACGGCATAGCCGCCGTGGACATGGACGACGCCTTTGGGTTTGCCGGTGCTGCCGGAGGTGTACAGAATGTAGAGCGGATGCTCGGCGTCGACTGGAACCGTCTCGCAGCGCGCCGAGGCGATCGGCAGGCTCATCAGATCGTGCCACCAGTAGTCGCGCCCTGCCTGCATCTCGACATCGTGCCCGGTGCGCCGCACAACGATGCAGGTCTGGATCGACGGGCTGTGCCCCATGGCTTCATCGGCGATCTTCTTGAGTTCGACGATTTTCCCGCGCATGTAGCCGCCATCGGCGGTGATCAGCACTTTCGACTGCGCATCGGCGATGCGCTCGCGCAAGGCTTCCACCGAGAAGCCGCCATAGATCACCGAGTGCGCGGCGCCGATCTTGGCGCATGCCAGCATGGCGAAGATCAGTTCGGGGATGCGCGGCATGTAGATCGACACGATGTCGCCGGGCTGAACGCCCATGCTCTTCAGCACATTCGCAAACTTCGACACCTCGCGGTTGACGCCGAAATAGGAGAAGGCGCGATAGCTGCCGTCTTCGCCTTCCCAAATGAGCGCCTGTTTGTTGCGGCGGGACGTTTTCAGGTGGCGGTCGATGGCATTGTGCACAATGTTGAACTTCCCGCCGACGAACCACTTGTAGAAGGGCTTGTTCGAGTCGTCGAGCACCTTTTCCCACGGCTCGTACCACTCGAGACGGTTCGCCATATCCGACCAGAAGAGTTGCGGATGCTCAATCGACCACTGGTAGAGTTCTTCCCAGGTCGAGAAGCCTTTCGAGCGCATGTACGCAGTGATGTTGGCTTGCTCGACAATGTGCGGCGGCGGCGGGTAGATACCCTGTTCGTCCTCGAACTGACTGATCGTTCTTGGTTCGGCTACATCGATCGACATGCAGGTTCCTCCCTAAGCATACTGACACTATTCAGGAAACCGAATCCTGTCACCCTTCCATCGTGCTGAGGTCGCCAAGCGGTTCGCCGAGCGCCTGGGCGCGCAGCACGCGGCGCATAATCTTGCCCGACCTGGTCTTTGGCAGCGTTGGCGGGAACGAAATCGTTTCCGGCTTGGCAATCGGTCCCATCACTTTGCCGACATGGGCTTTCAACTCGTTGGCAAGCGCTTCTGAAGGCGCATACCCCGTGCGCAGCAGCACGAATGCGTGGATGGCATTCCCGCGCACCGGATGCGGCAACCCGATCACGGCGGCTTCCGCCACCGCCGGGTGCGCTACGAGTGCGCTTTCGACTTCGGCGGTGCCCAGGCGATACCCGGAGACTTTGATCACATCATCGGTGCGACCAATAATCCACATATATCCATCAGCATCGCGCTTGGCTGCGTCGCCGGTAAGATACACGCCTGGATAGCGGCTCCAGTACTGCTCGATATACCGCTGATCGTCGCCATAGATGGTGCGCAGCATCGCGGGCCACGGGCGAGTGATGACCAGCGCGCCTTCGACGCCAGGCGGCACGCTCTGCCCCTGCTCATCGACCACGTCAAGCCCGACGCCCGGAACAGGGAAGCCGCAGGAACCCGGTTTCATCGGCAACGACGCGAAGTTGGAAATCATCGGGCGCGAGGTTTCAGTCTGCCACCAGTTGTCGATCACCGGGCAGCGGCGCTGTCCAATCACTTCGTAGAACCAGCGCCAGGCTTCGGGGTTGAGCGGCTCCCCAGCGCATGCCAGCAGGCGCAGCGTGCTCAGGTCGCGGCGTTTGGGCCAGGCGTCGCCGTAGCGCATCAACCCGCGCACGCCGGTCGGCGCAGTAAACATCAGCGTGACGCCATGCCGCTCAATCAGGTGCCACCAGCGATCCGGGTAGGGGTAGGCGGGCGCGCCTTCGTACATCAGCGTGGTAATGCCGTGCATCAACGGTCCGTACAGCACAATCGAGTGCCCGACGATCCAGCCCGCGTCGGAGGTGCAAAAGAGCGTATCCTCTTCTTTGAAGTCGAGCACATACTTCAGCGTGGTGTACACATCCACCATGTAGCCGCCGAGCGTATGGACGACGCCCTTGGGCTTGCCGGTGGAACCGGAGGTGTAGATGATGAAGAACGGGTCTTCCGCGTCGAGCGGTTCGCTCTCACAGCGCGCCGAGGCGATTGGCAGGCTCATCAGGTCGTGCCACCAGTAGTCGCGCCCGCTGCGAATATCGACCTCATGCCCGGTGCGTTTGATAACCACGCACGTTTCGATCGACGGTGCATGATCGACCGCCTGATCCGCAATTTCCTTCAATTTGACGATCTTGCCGTTCAGCAGGCTGCCATCCGCCACCACCAGCACTTTGGCATGGGCGTCTTCGATGCGGCTGCGCAGCGCCTCGGTCGACAGACCGCCGTAGACGACGGTGTGAACGGCGCCAATGCGGGCGCACGCCAGCATAGCAATCGCCTGCTCCGGGCAGCGGCCGGTGTAGATGGCTACCCGGTCTCCTTTGCGCACGCCAAGCGATTTGAGCACATTTGCAAACTTATTGACGTCACGGTACAGTTGCCAGTAGGTATAGGTGCGAATGATGCCGTCTTCGCTCTCCCAGATCAGCGCCACCTTGTTTTTGCGCCAGGTCTGCACATGCCGGTCAAGCGCGTTGTACGCCATATTCGTCTTGCCGCCGACGAACCATTTGTAGAATGGGGCATTGCTTTCATCGAGGACGGTGTGGAACGGCTCGAACCAGTGCAGCGCCTGCGCCGCCTCTCCCCAAAACCCGTGCGGATCCTCCATCGACCGGCGATAGACCGACTCATAGTCGCTCAGGTTCGCAGTGCGAGCGGCTTCCTCCAGCGGACTCACAACAACATCGGCGGTCTCGACGTTGTTGGTCGAACCAATCGCGTGGGTGAGTGTCATCTGTTCACCTCCTGGCGTCAATGCTGTGCGATCAGAGCGACTCGCGGAGAGTGCCCCTTGCCGCACGACATCGTGCTGTACAGGGCTTACACCATGCTTCTGGCAGATGCGGGGATGTGTATACTGATTGTAAACAGTATATGCGGATGATGTCAAGTCATCTTAAGGCTAACATCAAGATTTTGTAAAAATCAGGCAATCCGAACGCCCCTCGCGCCTACCGCAGACATCCCCCGGCGCGCAGCAGGTCGCGCAAACGCGGCGCGCCGTGCGCTTCAAACATGCTCACCTGAGCCAGGAAGAGCTGCGCGGTCGTCAGGGCATCATTGAAGGCATTATGCTCAGGGTAGACGGGCAATCCGACGCTTTCCGCCAGCGCGCGCAGTTGCAATGCGGGTTCCTGTTCTGATC
>DAOTWI010000501.1:0-2086 GCA_034436075.1 Roseiflexus sp. | reverse complement strand
GCCCGCCCTCCTGGCTTGTCCAGCGGACGCTGCTCGCGGTCGCGCTGCTGGCGGTCACATGGCGCGTGGCGCTCTGGGTGATTGCGTGGGCGGCAATCCAAACCGGCGCCTGGCTCGCGCCGCTGGCGCAATTAATCGTTAGCGACGCCAGAGCACTGGCTGCATTGTCCATTCCAGTGTATGTACCATTCGATCAGGCGATCGGTACAGCCTGGTCGCAATGGGACTCGCGGTTGCATCTGAGCATTGTGACCGTGGGATACCAGCATCCGCCGGAAGAGCATGCCAACATAGCCTTTCTGCCGCTCTACCCGCTCCTTATCAGGATGGCGCTGCCATTCACCGGAGGCGATGCCGTGGTGGCCGGGCTGATTGTGACACACGGCGCGCTCCTCGCTGCGGTAGTGATCTTCGCCGATGTCGTCAGGCGCGACTTCAATGCACGAATTGCCTACCACTCCATTGCAACGCTCTTGTGCTTTCCCACGTCTTTCTTTTTAGGAGCAGTGTATGCCGAGTCGGTGGCGCTGGCGCTGCTGGCGCTGACATTGTGGGGATTGCGCCGCCAGCGTTGGATGCTTGCAGGCGTCGCCGCGTTCTTCCTGAGCCTGACGCGCCTGCCCGGCGTGTTGATGGCGCCGGTCATTGCGTTGGCGCTGCTGGAACACGCTGGCTGGCGGCGACCGCCGCTGACGCGCGCGTATCTGGCGCCGGTTTTGCCGGTGTTGGGTCTTGGGTTGTTTATGGCATACCAGTGGTGGCGCTTCGGGTCGCCGTTTCTGTTTATGCAGACCCAGCGCGATATCTGGGATCAGCAACTGAGCCCGCCGTGGGTGCAACTTGTGATGATGATCGAGACGATCAGCGCCGGCGCCGAACACTGGAGCGGTCGCTGGATGACGCGCCTGTTTCAACTGCTCGTCTGGTTGTCATTCGCCGGGTTGACGGCGGTTGCGCTGCGCCGCCTGCCGCTGGTCTACGGGCTGGCGACCATCGCAATGCTCGCGCCAGCGTATCTGACGAATGTCTCGCATTCGCTCCCGCGCTATGTGCTGCTGGCGCTGCCTGCGTTCGTTGCGGCAGCATGGCTGATCGAACGTCGCCCGAAGCTGGCGCTGGCGACGCCTGTGGCGCTCATTCTGCTGGCGTGGGCGACGGCATTGTTTGTCAACGGGTTCTTTGTTGGTTGACAGGAAGGCGCTATGCGTCTCGAAGATCTGGTTGGTCGCCGTGTTGACCGGTACGAGGTGATTGCGCTGCTGGGACGCGGCGGCATGGCAGCAGTCTACTGCGCGCGCGATACGGCGTTGCAACGCGACGTGGCGCTGAAAGTGCTCTATCCGCAATTTCTCGGCGACGCCTCGCTCGTCGAGCGATTCCGGCGCGAAGCCGTGCTTGCCGCGCGGCTCGATCATCCCGGCATCGTGCCGATCTACGATGTCGGTGAGTTCGATGGACTGGCATTCATCGCCATGCGCCTGCTCGATGGTCCCTCGCTCGCCGATGTGCTGCGGGTGCGCCAGCGCCTGACGATCGATGAAACCGGAGCGCTGATCGATCAACTGGCTGCCGCGCTCGATTATGCCCATGCGCGCGGCGTCATTCACCGCGACATCAAGCCGGCGAATATCATTCTGGAGGGGTTGGGCGTTCCGTGGGACGGGCGTGACCCTGCCACACTGGAACGGGCGCTCCTGACGACTCCGGGCATGCGCGCCATCCTGACCGACTTCGGCATCGCCAAGGCGCTCGATACGCCGGGAACCACCACAACCGGCTTTCTGGTCGGCACGCCGGAATACATGGCGCCGGAGCAGATCCGCGGCGATATGCGCATCGACGGGCGCGCCGATGTGTATGCGCTGGGTGTGCTGGCGTTTCGCTGCCTCACCGGGCGCAGCCCATTCGAAGGAACAACGCAGGAAGTATTGCTGGGGCATCTCGAAGGCGCTGTCGTCGATCCATCGGCGCTTGTTTCGACCATCCCCCAACCGATTGGCGCGGCGATCCGCCTGGCGCTGGCGCGCCGTCCAGACGACCGTTACCGGACGGCCGGGGAATTTGCGCGCGCGCTGCGATCGGCGGC
>DAOTWI010000500.1:0-13461 GCA_034436075.1 Roseiflexus sp. | reverse complement strand
GCTCGACGATCCGCCCGAAACGCTTGGTTCAATCAACGAATGGCAGGCGGAATGGAAGTGGGACGGAATCCGCAGCCAGTTGATCCGCCGCGCCAGGCAAACGTTCCTCTGGTCGCGCGGCGAAGAACTGATCACCGACCGTTTCCCCGAAATTGCGGCGATCGGCGCGTTGCTTCCCGATGGCGTCGTCATTGACGGCGAGGTTCTGCCGTGGAAGGATGGCGCGGTGTTGCCGTTCGCGCAATTGCAGCGCCGGATCGGGCGCAAGAACCTGACGCGCGCCGTTCTCGACGAAGCGCCAGCCGCACTTCTGGCATATGACCTGCTCGAACTCAACGGCGTGGACGTGCGGGAGCAACCGCTGGAGCGGCGCAGAGCGGAACTGGAGCGCCTGATTGCCGCCTGCGCGCCGGACAGCCAGGCGCTCCTGATCTCGCCGGTGGTCGTCGCCGCCGATTGGGACGACCTGGCAGCGCAGTGGGCGACCTCGCGCATGCGCAATGTCGAAGGTCTGATGCTCAAACGGCGCAGTTCACCCTACCGCGTCGGGCGGGTGCGCGGCGACTGGTGGAAGTGGAAAGTCGCGCCCTACACCATCGACGCCGTGCTGATCTACGCACAGCGTGGCAGCGGCAAACGCGCCAGCCTCTACACCGACTACACCTTCGCCGTGTGGGACGGCGACCGCTTAACGCCGTTCGCCAAGGCGTATTCGGGACTGACCAATGAGGAGATCCGGCAGGTTGACGCATTCGTAAGACGAAATACCGTAGAAAAGTTCGGACCGGTGCGCACCGTTACGCCGGAACTGGTCTTTGAACTGGCATTTGAGGGCATTCAGCGTTCGAGTCGTCACAAGTCGGGGATTGCGGTGCGTTTCCCGCGCATTCTGCGCTGGCGGCGCGACAAGCGCCCCGCCGACGCTGATACGCTGGAACAGGTGCGCGCGCTGCTGCCAGAGGAGTCATGAAACTCTTCTATTCTGATACGTTTGTTCTCCCTCTACCGGAGGGTCACCGTTTCCCGATCGCCAAATACGCCATGTTGCGTGAACGCGCGGCTGCCGAAGGTCTGGGTGATTTGATCGTCCCCGAAGCCGCCGGCGACCGCGACATGCTGCGCGCTCACACCGCCGATTACCTGCATCGCATGACAACCGGCGCCATGAGCGACCGCGACATGCGCCAGATCGGATTTCCCTGGTCGCCGCACCTTGTCGAGCGTTCGCGGCGTTCGGTCGGCGCGACGATTGCCGCCTGTCGTGCGGCATTGAACGGCGATGGAATCGCTGCAAGTCTGGCAGGCGGCACCCACCACGCCTTTGCAGACCATGGCGAGGGGTATTGCGTCTTCAACGACAGCGTGATCGCTGCGCGCGCCATGCAGGCGGAGGGGCGCGTCCGGCGGGTTGTCATCATCGATTGTGATGTCCATCAGGGGAATGGAGTCGCCGCCTTGCTCGCCAATGACGACACCGTTTTTTCGTTTTCCATTCACGGCGCGAAGAACTATCCATTCCGCAAAGAGCGCAGCGATCTCGACATCGCGCTGGAGGACGGAACGGCAGACGCTGCATACCTGGCGGCGCTGGAAGCAGGACTGCTCCAGGCCATCGAGCGCAGCCGCGCAGACCTGGCGATCTACCTGGCGGGCGCCGATCCCTATGAGCACGACCGGCTCGGACGCCTGAAGGTGACAAAGGCGGGTCTGCTGGAACGCGACCGGATGGCGCTCGACCTGTGCCGTCGCGCGGGAATCCCCGTTGCAATCACCATGGCTGGCGGGTATGCGCGCAACATCGCCGATACGGTGGACATCCACGTTGCCACATTGCGCCTGGCGGCGTCGATGACCGATCCATCCTATGATCCCTGGCGACGCTGGCGCTGATATGCGCGCACCACACGCTCGACCAGTCGCTCCGGGTCGGGTTCAGGCGACACGCCGAGGCGCGCCTGCAACCCCTCGCTAAGATGCGCCGCCAGCCGCTGGCGCACCGCTTGCGCCAGATTGCGCCGCTGGTCGAGAAAGTCGCGCAGCAGGGCATAATCGTCGGGAGTGAGCACACTGACATCGATCAGATCCGTCGTATCGCCCGATGGCGGCGGAAGGTTCGGTTCGACGCTCCTGACCAGGCTTTCCAGGGTGACATCAGCGCGTTCGCGCACTACCAGCGTGCTGGCGGCAAGATCGCCCAACCGCCGCGCTCGCCCATCGATGAACATGGCAATCACACCGATGCCGTACAGAAACGGCAGGAAGTCCACAATTCTGATAATATTGCGAATGATCGATCCAACGACCGTGATAGGTCGTCCCCCTTCTGAAACGACCCGCAGCCCGATCAACCGCTTGCCGGGACTTTGCCCATTCCACGTCAACTCGAAGGTGATGTAATATCCCCACAAAATGGCAAATCCCAGCGCCGCACCGATTGCAACCAGAACGCTTTCGGCAAACGCGATCACGTTCGCAATCTGCGCCAGGGCAACAAACAAAACCCCTTCGGCAAGCGCGATCAGGAGGCTATCAACAATCGCTGCCAGCAACCGCGAACCGATCCCGGCAACATTGTATGCCAGTTCGATCTGTTCTGGGGTCTCAACAATATAGTCGCCAGAGGTCATTGATCTACCCGCTCTTGTGGATGTATACTTACAAAAGGGCGGCACATAACTCGCCTGCCACCATTATACATCGCTGGCGCAATAATAGACGCAGTATCATAAATAAGGATGCGCGATCTGTGCATATCTGGCAGCGATTGATCTTTCTGAGCATCACATTCCTGGCGTGCTTCGTTCCGGCGGAGAGCGCGCCTCTCGCTCTAGCGCAAACTCCTGCGCTGTGGTACGACGAAGCGCAAACGGTCTATCTCAGCAACCTGGCGCGACGCGCCAACGGCGTCCCTCCGCTGCGCTGGAACCGCCAGTTGACGGCGGCTGCGCGCTGGTTCGCGTGGGATTCGACCGAAAATCGCCCGGAAGGGTACTGCGGTCACGAGGACACGAACGGGAAAGGGCCTGCTGATCGCGCGCGCGCCTTCGGATACCTGGGACTGTCAGGCGCGGAGAACGCATTCTGCGGATACGTTCCTCCCGCAGACGCAGTTCAGGGATGGATGAACAGTCCGGGTCATCGCGCCAATCTGCTCGATCCCGTCTCGCGCGAGATCGGGCTGGGGTACTACCAGCGCTCCAGTGATGGACGCGGCTACATTGCCCAGAAGTTTGGCATGGATCCGGTCTATGCACCAGTTATTATCGAAAACGAAGCCATCTCAACATCCACAGCTCAGGTCAATCTTTACATCCACAATCACGCAGCGCAGAACGGCTTTGCGAGCCTGGGTCCGGCGACGCAGATGATGATCAGCAACGATCCCTGTTTTGCCGACGGCATATGGCAGCCATTTGCCGCAGAAACAACCTGGAACCTGGAAAGTGGACAGGGCTGGCGCACGGTCTATGTGAAGACCCGCGATCCGCTCAACCGTACAGCAACCGTGAGCGACTCCATTTATCTGGGAGATGTGGTTCCGCTCCAGGAGCGCGATGATACGCACCTCAGCACAACGCAGCCTTCTGTAACACTGTATCGCCTGGATCAAAGCGGATGGCCGATGGTGCAGTTGAGCCTGGGATGGATCGCCGATGACGCCTACCCGACGTTTGGCAAATTATGGGGGAACGGCGAGCGTATCAGCGACCCGGATGCCTGGGGCGGCACGGCGTACCGGCTTGCAACCGGCAGCGGCGAGACTTCCGCGTGGGTCTGGGACACCTTGTTCATCAAGGATACGCCGATGATTGCGTATTTCCGCATCAAAGTCGGCAGTAACGCATCAGGCGAGGAGGTGGCGCGGCTGACGGTCAAGGGCGGCGGGACGGAATACGGTCCCTTGCGATTGCGCGGCGTTGATTTTGCAGCGCCGAACCGCTATCAGGAATTTGCGCTGCCATTTACGTTTCACTCGAATCCCAATGAACCCTTCCTGGTCTTCCAATTCTGGCGCAGCGGCGCGACGGATGTATTTGTCGATGCGGTCACCATCTTCAGCGCATCGCAACCGGCGACCGCTCCGCTCACCTGGCAGATTCCAGGGGGCAACTACCGCGGGCAGGGGGTGTGGGTGCGCTTCACGGATGGCGTGCGTTTTTCTGAGATCACAGAAGGCTCGACGATACCTGCCCGCCTGAGCGTCGCGCCAAAACGGCTGAGGTTCCTAGCGCAACGCGGCGGATTACCGCCGTCGCCGGCGCACCTGAATGTTGCGGCAAACTGCGCGCCTCCCGGCTGGCAGGCGACGCAGGACGTTCCCTGGCTCCAGACCGAGATCGTCGGCAACGCCGTCCGGGTCGGCGTTAACCAGTCGGGATTGAACAGCGGCGTCTATACCGGCAACGTCGTCATCTCAGCGTCCCATATCGGCGGCGTCGCGCCGTTTGTCGTTCCGGTCGAACTGATCGTCGTTGATTATCTGTTTTCGCTGCATCTGCCGCTGATAAGCAGAAACTGAACACGCCGTCCGCCAGCTCCTGGTTCTCAGTTCCCGGTTCTCAGTTCTCAGTTCTCAGAAGATCAACCAGATATTGGATAATCCCCATGATCGGCGTTGGCTGAGTCTGTCGAAGCCAACGCCAGCTAAGCCTGTCGAAACCAACGCCAACCGCTCCACAGGTGCAGGCTCGATTGTGTGGGTTTTATTTGATCTCACTATCAGTTCTCGCTTCTCAATTCTCAGTTCTCAGTTCTCGGTTCTTACCGCCCTTCACGCCCGCTCCGCATCATCCACCTGCGTTTCCGCCGCCTCGGCAGTCTCGATGTCGCTGTCGAGGTGCGACGTATCATTGACCAGGAGAACGCGCCAGTCATTCGCCACGCACGCAACGACCGACAATGACGTATTGCTAACGTGCAGCGGGCGCGGCAATGCGCCAACCTTATCGCGTGCAGCGTGGAGCAACAACGCGCGCGTGGGACCGCCATGCGTCACCAGCGCGATCGTCTGCCCCGGTCGTTCGCGCATTAACCATTCTATGGCGCCAATGACCCGATCATACAGTTGCCCAAAGGTCTCACCGCTGCCGCCGCGCGGGACGTCCTCACCCGAACGCAGCCGTTCCCACAGATCGTGAAACTGCGTGACGACTTCATTGCGGGTCAGCCCGCTCCACGCGCCAACATCGATCTCGCGCAACGCGGGCAGCGGCGCCGGGGTGACATCGAGCCTGTCGGCGATCAGTGTGGCGGTTTCCCATGCCCGCAGCAGGTCGCTGCTGTAGATCGCATCAAAAGAGATGCGTCGCCGGTGGAGATGCCTGGCAAGACGCTGCGCCTGCGACCGTCCTGTATCGTTCAGCGGAATATCCGCCTTGCCCTGCCACCGTCCTTGCAGGTTCCAATCGGTCTGACCATGCCGGATGATATAGAAGGTGGTCATTGCGTTGCTTCCTCCATATGCTCATCAGGCGCGCACAGCGTCCTCTGGCGTTCACCTGTCTCATAAGAGATTATATATGCACATGCGGAAGAGGAAAACTATCAATGACCAATGTGGAAAACACCCTAAGTCCTGGGGGACGCACCCTGAAAAGTAGGGGCGCCCCCCTGTGGGCGCCCCGCTGAACCGTCACCCATGGATGGTCACACAGGCTTTAGCATAGCACTTTTGCACATGCACCTGACGACCCATCCCTCTGCGCGGCGATCAGACGCGCATACACGCCGCCGCGCGCCAGCAGTTCCTCATGCGTTCCGGTTTCCGCTACATGTCCTTGGTCGAGGACCACGATCCGGTCGGCGCTGCGAATTGTGGAGAGGCGGTGCGCAATGATCAGCGTCGTGCGGTCGGCGCGGAGGCGCGTCATTGCCTCCTGTAAGGCGCGCTCATTCTCGCTGTCCAGGTTCGATGCCGCTTCGTCCATAATCAAAATCGGCGTGTTCTTGAGGAATGCGCGGGCGATAGCCAGTCGCTGACGTTGCCCGCCGGACAACTGCACGCCGCGCTCCCCGGCATGCGTGTCGTACCCCTGCGGCAGCGCGACGATGAATTCATGCGCCTGCGCCATCCGCGCCGCCGCCGCCACTTCGGCGTCACTGGCGTCGGGTCGTCCCAGGCGAACATTCTCGCGGATGCTCGTGTTGAACAGATACACATCCTGCGGTACGAAACTGATCAGGTCGCGCAGCGTCGCCTGCGGCAGGTCACGAATATCATACCCGCCAATCGTGATCCGTCCGCCGGTCACATCCCAGAAGCGCAGCAGCAGACTGGCGCATGTGCTCTTGCCCGCGCCCGAATGCCCGACCAGCGCAACCGTCTCGCCCGGTCGCACCTCGAAACTGATGGAGTGCAGCGCATCGGGAAGATCCGGTGCATAGCGGAAAGAGACATGCTCGAAACGGACGTGCGGCGTAATTGGTTTTACGGGCGCCGCTGCGACGCGATCAACAACCGGCGGCTGCTGATTGAGAATGGTAAACAACCGTCCGGCAGCCGCGCCGAGCACACCGATCTGCCCGCCCATCTCGACCACGTTGGTCACTGGCGGAAAGATGGCCGCCGCCAGAATGATCGCAACCGGGAAGAGCGGCGCCGCAATACTGCCATTCCAGGTCAGCACAGCCGCTGCAATCAGCACCGCAAGCATGCCGCCGGTGACAATCACGCCGCTGATTGCAGCCTCTGCGCCAGCGCGTTTACCATACTCCACCTCGACATCGAAGAGCGCCCGGTTATGACGCGCCAGACGCTCACGCTGATCGGCGCCGCGCCCGAAGATGACCACCTCGCGCAGCCCCTGCACACTATCCACCACTTCGGCATTGACGTCGCCGAGGCGCTGGCGAAGCCGCGCTCCCTGCTCCTCAGCGCGACGCTGCAACCAGATCGGAATGGTGCACACCAGGAGCAGCGCAGGCAGGAGGACAACCGGCAGCATCGGGTGAATCAGTCCCAGGCCTGCCAGTGCGCCAATTGTGACAATGAGGGCGATCAGCACATCAGCGACGGTGTGCGCATAGAACCACTCCAGTTGCTCGATATCCGCCATAGCGACTACTGCCAGATCGCCGCTGCGCCGCCGCACCAGATAACCGGGCGCCAGGCGTTCGAGCGCCTGGTAGAGCCGGGCGCGCAGATCGACCAGAATGCGGTACGCCATGTCGTGGCACAGCCACATATGAATGAATTGCGCCGCGCCGCGCACCAGAACCAGCGCCCCCAACCCCCACAGATAAGGGGTCAACTGCGCAATGCTCGCTTGCGAGAGGGCGGCGCCGACCAGCGCCGCACCGAGCGCACCGCCGGCAATGGTTGCGCCGTGGTGACACACTCCTGCCAGCACCGTAGCGGCAAAAATGCCCCGGTATGGTCGAATGACGCCAACTAACTGCCAGATCCGGCGCAGCGAGTCGCCAATCTGATAGCGATCTTCAGTGGAGAGCGTCGCGTTGAGGATGCTCATCATATCACCTGCTCATTCGTGTGGAGAGAGAACGATTATGCCTACGCTGCAACGAGTTGGGCATATGCCCCCTGATGCGTCGTCAATTCATCGTGCGTACCGCTCTCGACGACGCGCCCCGCTTCCAGCACAATGATCCGGTCCGCGTGAACGACCGTCGAGAGACGGTGCGCAATAATGAGCGTGGTTCGTCCAGCGGTCAGGCGCTCGAGCGCTTCCTGGATCAACGCCTCGTTCGCCGCATCGACGCTGCTCGTCGCCTCGTCCAGGATCAGGATCGGGGCATCCTTGAGCAGCGCGCGGGCAATGGCGATCCGCTGCCGCTCCCCGCCCGAAAGACGCATCCCGCGTTCGCCGACAATGGTCTCATACCCCTGTGGCAGACCTTCAATAAAGGCGTGGATATTCGCCGCCTGCGCCGCCGCTTCAAGTTCCGCCTGCGTCGCACCAGGGCGCGCCAGGCGCAGATTGTCGGCGATGGTTCCATGGAAGAGATAGGTATCCTGGGAAACAACGGCGACCATGCGCCGCAGGCTTTCCAGGTCGTACTCGCGCAGATCGCGTCCATCGAGGATGATCGAGCCGTGCTGCGGATCGAAGAAGCGCAGCAGCAGCGCCACGACCGTCGATTTTCCTGCGCCCGAACGCCCGACAAGCGCAACTCGTTCGCCGGGATCGATGCCGAACGAGAGATCGACGAGCGCTGGACGTTCACCGGCGTTGTAGCCGAAAAACACATGCTGAAACGTCACCGCCGGGCGGGTGACGCCAGGAATGGCGCAAGTTGCGCTGGCAGGCGACCTGACCTCCGGCTGAGCGTCGAGCAGGCGGTGGAGTGCATGACTGGCGGCAATCCCCAGATATCCGATGTGCCAGTAGCGATCAAGGAGCAAGAGCGGGCGAAAACATTCGCCAACCAGGAGCAGAATGAGCAACAGGTCCGCCATCGTCGCCGCGCCGCCTGCCAGGGTCACGCTGCTGATGCCAATCGCCGCCGATGTGCCGGCGCCGGTCAGCAACCCGATAAAACCGGTTCCGATGAGCGAAACCATCAATTGAAGCATGGTTGCGCGGTAGAGGCGCCAGGCTTCTTCGTTGAGCTGGCGTCCATGGCGGTCGCTGGCATTAAACGCCTTGAGGGTGGTCATTCCCTGGAACGCATCGAGAAATTGAGCATTGAGCGCGCTGTAGGCTTCCCAATGACGCTGCCCATAACGCCCCAGCAGGCGGCTGTATGCGGCAGGCGCAATCGGGATCAACACCATGCACGCCACAACGACAATCGCAATCAGCGGGTTGACCAGATAGAGAAAGGCAACAATCGGGATAGGAGCGATCAGCGCCACGAAACACTGCGGAATGTAACGGGTGAGATACCCTTCAAGATGCTGCACTCCGTCCACAAGCGTCGCCTGCACAGCGCCTGTCCGTTCGCGCGCCAGATAACCGACGCCAAGATCGAGCAGATGGGCATACAACCGGGTGCGCAATCGTTCCTTGATCGTCACTGCCATCATTTTGGCGCCGATCCCCTCGAACCACTGGAGCGCCACGCGAACGATGACCAGCGCCAGGATCGCCAGCATCAGCGGCGCCGCTGCCTGCCACGACTCGCCTGCAAAAATCAGCCCAATGACCTGCGCAGTCAACGCTCCTTGTCCGATGAACGTTGCCGCAATCAACAATCCAAGGACAATCAGCAACGCAAGCCAGCCGCGCACACCAGCAGTCAGCGCCAGCAGGCGACGATGGATCATCATGGCAGTGCCTCCCTTCCGTCAGGTATACAGGTTGCGCTTCCGCATGGGCGCTGCGTCTGTCGAAGTGCATGCTGTGCCTGTCGAAACGCGCGTCGCTCTTCTGATGCCATCAGGTGTACAGATCGCGATCCCGCTCAACAAGTTCAATCTCGCGCCCATCGGGATCACGGATGCTGTAGGATCGACCATATGCTTCATCGACAATGGGCGCTCCCAACAGATAAATGCGGCGATCAACCAGATACAGGAGCACATTTTCCAGAATATCCTGGCAGTCGAACGACAGCGTGATCGGCGGGGGTTGCCTCGCTTTGTTGCGGGCTGTTTCAGGAAGATGAGTGAGTTGCGCCGGGTCGCCAGTATGGTCGTGCCCCTCGGTTGCATCAGAAGCCGGCACTTCATGAATGCCCAGCAACATGTCTCCCATGCGTAACTCCGCCCATTTGGACACCCGGTCGCGCGCCGTCAACTGAAAGCCGAGGCGCTGGTAAAAATCAACAGCATCATCAAAGAAGTTCGTGTACATGATTGGCATTGGCGCAATCGGGATGGTAGAGGTTCGCGCAGGCGCCTGCGATGTGGCTGGCGCCTCTCCGAGCGCCGCGCGCAGCGCCGTTTCGACCAGACTCGAGAGCGAGACGCCGCGATCGATCGCCGCATGCTTGACCGCACGGATCAGCGATGGCGGCAGATAGACATTGAACTGTTGCTTCTTTTCATCGTTCATTGCACTGTCTCCCACGATGAACGCCAGAGGGAGGTAAGTATCCTGCAGCAGTGATGCTAATAAACTATCATACTAGCATACTAAAGTCAAGCTTGATGAGTGGAGGGTGCAGGCATGAATAAACAGGGCGCACTGCGTTCTTGAAGACGGCGTCCTGAGCGAGGGTTGCGAAAAGAATCCGGTATCGTTTGGTGAAGCCCGCGCAGGCGGGCTTCGCACCCGGAGCCCGCGACTTATGGTTTTTGAGGAAATAATCCGGTACTGCCCGGTTAAGCCCGCGCAGGCGGGCTTTGCACCCGGAGCCTGTGGCTTATGGTTTTTGAGAAATCAATCCAGTATCGCCAGGTCGAGCCCGCGCAGGCGGGCTTTGCACCCGTAGCCCGCGGCTTCAGCCGCCAGGCTACAAGGCGGATAGCGGAATATGTATTCAAACTCCATCAGCCGCCGGGCGAGTAGCAGGTGAATGCCGGATTATGGGGTGTGGGCAGGTCTGCACCCTGACGCTTAGTGCGTCAACGGAACCAGCGACGGCTTGATCCGCAGCAACACGCCGCCAAACCAGAGCGCAACGCCGCTCCAGACCACAAACAGCGCCAGACTGTACGCCACCCAGCGGCCGCCGGGTCGCACTGCCAGGCGCGCCAGCGCAGCGCCTGCCGCCAGGCAGACGAGCGGCGTCGCAAAGTAGATGTAGCGCGTCAGCAACTGGAGAAAGATATACGAGAGGAAAAAGACGACACATACTGCCAGCATCGCCAGCACAATCGTGCGCTGAAGCGGATGTCGCTGGTGTGCTGTGAACAGTAGCGGCAGTCCCACCGCTGCCAGCGCCAGGATCGGCGGCAGAAATCCCAGGGTCAGGGCGCGCTGCACCAGATCGACGCGCTCCGACCACAGCGCCAGACCTTCGGCGAACAATGCGATTGGATCAAGCGTCGTCGGGCTGCGTGAAGCGTTTGCCAGCGGTGCGGCGGCAGCAATGAAGTACATTGGCACAGCAAACAATCCTGCCAGCGACAGCCCTGCAACCAGAGCGCGCCATCCAGTGGGGGGTAGGACGCGCCATCCACTCACAGTGATCAGTCCCAGAAAAGCCGCGAGTGTCACCAGTGCACCGACATGGGTTGTGAGACACAGGATCGCACCAATTGTGAAGAGCGCGAAGAGCGACCGGTCTGGCGTCTGTGTCAGGCGCAGCAGCAGCCAGAGGAGCAACACCCACCACGCCTGCGCTATCGCATTGGCAGCGAACCCCCACCACATCATGGTCATCGAGATCGGCAGGGCGACATACAGCGCCATCGCCAGCAGCCCGGCACGCGCCGAGAGACCGAGTTCACGGGCAATCAGGAGCAACAACAGGGCGATCAACCCATCCAGCGCCGCGACGCCAGCCTGCACGGTCAGGCGCATGTCGCCGAGCGCCAGGTGCAGCGGCAGCAGGACGATATAGGCGGCGGGCGGGTTGAAGGTCTGCCGGTTCTGAAACTCGGCAGGGGTTGAGTAGAGGTAGAACTGTCCGCTGGCGACGGTTTCCAGCCATCGCGTATGCACGGGCATGTCGCGCGCGTCGAAGAGCGGATGGACGGCGCCTGCCAACCGCACGAGCAGCGCGGCGATGAGCAGCGCCCACGCAATCTGCGCCTGCGACCGGGTGATCCAGATTTCCGCAGAGGCATGCTGCTGAAGCCCGGCGTCGGGTAGTCGCTCCAGCATATGCGTCAGCCGTGGCGCAATGAACCGTGTGGCGCCGGTCAGCAGTGCAACAACCGCCAGCCAGTGGATCAATCCCAGCCCCACCCATAGCGGTTCGACGACGTTCAGTCCCACGAGTGTTGCTGACGCCAGCAGACCGCACGCCAGGGTGATCGCGCCAGGCAGCGCCAGCAGCGCGATCAGCGCCAGAGCCAGCGCGAGTAACAGCGCCTGCCCGGCGAATTGACCTGTCGCCGGGCTGCCTGGAAGGTTGAGTGCGCGCAGTGCGATCCAGTCAATCGCAATGCCGACGGCGCGCACGTCGTCTGGCGGGGCATAGGTCTCGCTGATCAGCGATGCTTCGAGGGTCAGATAGTGCGGCGCACGGTGCGGCAAAATGATGGCGTAGATGCGCAGTTCAGGTCTGGCCTGAAACGCGCCCCATTCCCGATCCTCCGCCAGGAGACGGACGTTTGGGGGCGGCATTCCATCCGGTCGCCAGCCATGCGCGCGCATCTGAAATAATCGGTGCTGATTGCTGAGGTAGGGGAATGTGATCGTGGCGCGTTCGTCAGTCCAGCGGAAATCTTCGAGCGGATTGGCTTCTCTGCCCTGCACGCCGCGCACTACGGTGTGGTCGCCCCATTGACCGACGTCGACGCGCAATGCACGCGCAGCATTGAGACTGTACCACAGCGCCGGCAGCGTCAGCAGCCAGATGACCGCCAGCCAGAATGCCGCCCCACGTGCAACGTGCAACGGGCGACGTTCAACGTTCAACGTCTGCACCTTCCACCTTCAACCCTCAACATCCTCGTCTCTCCCCTCGTCTTGCTTCCGCCCTCCCAGCCCGATCGATTCGCCCGCCAGCTGGAGCGCCACACGCGTTTGCAGGACGATCTGATCCAGGAGCGACGGATCGGGCGCTTCGACGGGCAACGCCATCACGAAGTGGTTCAGAATCTCCGATTTCGTGCGCAGCAACTCATCGAACCCGGCATCGGGATGATCGCGGCGAAAGGCTTCGAGGTGCAGTTCGGCGAATTCGTGCAACTTCTCAGCGGTGTCGGGCGTCAGGTGCGCCGCAGCGCCGCCAATCACGCGCTTCTCTCCGGCTGGCAACAGATGCCCGACCACCACATCTCCCGGCGCGAGGCGGCGCGATGCTGCGCTGTCAGCGATGGCATACGATTGCTCGCTCAACAGGTCACGCACGTCGAGGTCCTGCCCTTTGCGCACACTCTCCACGACGAAGGCGCGCAGCCGGACGCCGGTCCACTGCGGCAGCAGCTGGCGCTCCGGTTCGTTCAGTTCGAGTGACGCAGGGTCCTCTGCAAGCCGCTCGACCAGAGTGCGCCCATCGTCGAAACGGTAGTCGAACGCCAGCCAGGTGAGGAAGCGTTCAGCGCCTCGGTTTTCCAGATCGTCGAGTTCGGCGAGTTGCTCTGGCGGGTACTTGCCGTTCCAGAAGCGTTGCAGGGCGTCGGGAACGACGTCCGGCGCGGCGCGCGCTGCGTCGATCACCTTTGGCGTCAGCGTATCGACGGCGCGCCGCAATCGCACCTGTTCGGCGCGCGCGGCTTCTTCGATCGGCAGGTGACAGTGTTTGTATTTCTTGCCGCTGCCGCAGTGGCAGGGATCATTCCTTCCAATCGCTGGCATAGGTATTCTCCTGAGCGGTGCGAGACTATCCGATCTCCCATTCGCGCAGTATGGCTGCGGTGTGCTCGCCATGCTTCGGTGCCGGCGCGTCGGGCGGAACCGCTCCCGCAGCGAATGGCAGCGGCGCGTACTCACGCGCCTCCGCCAG
>DAOTWI010000499.1:0-2079 GCA_034436075.1 Roseiflexus sp. | reverse complement strand
GCCTTCGGCGCCGCCCGCGCCCTCTCCTCCGGCGCCTTCTGCGCCCGTCATTTCCGCCTCGCCTGGAGCAGGCGCTGCCGGGAATGGAACCGTGCTGGCGCCGATCCCTGGCGTCGTTCTGGCTGTTCGGGTCAAACCCGGCGACCGGGTGACGGCGGGGCAGGAGGTGTGCGTGCTCGAAGCCATGAAGATGCAGAACAGCATCCGCGCAAAACAATCCGGGGTTGTGGCGACCGTCCATGTGAGCGATGGGCAACATGTGAAACACCACCAACCGCTGCTGGTCATCAAACCGGAGTAACTGTTCATTGCCGGGATAAACGTCTCCGCTGGCCGCCCAAAACGGGGGTTCGGGGGCGGTCCGCCCGGCGGCTGAAGCCGCGGGCTCCGGTTGCGAAGCCCGCCTGCGCGGGCTAGACGTGGCGATACCGGATCATTTTCTCAAAAACCATACGTCGTGGGCTCCGATTGCAAAGCCCGCCTGCGTAGGCGAGACCGGGCGAGACGAGCTTATTTCTCAAAAACCATAATGCCCGCGCTGATCGCACGAAGCCCTCTGATGCAGGACTGGTGCGGGACGTCGGCGTGCATAACGGTGAAAGCGCGTGAGCGTCTTTACTTGAAATTGGAATCTGAGTGGATTGACATGGACTTTTCAACGCTCATCCCCGAATTGATCAAAGGTCTGGCGAACTTCACTCCCGGCAACCTGGTGATGATCGCTGTGGCGGCGACGCTGATTACGCTCGCGGTGGTGAAGCAGTACGAGCCGGTACTGCTGCTGCCGATCGGGTTCGGCTGTCTGGTAGCGAACATTCCGCTCACCGGCATGACCGACGGCGAAGGGTTGTTCGGCATCCTCTACCGCGCCGGGATCAGCACCGAACTCTTCCCGCTTCTCATCTTCATTGGCGTCGGTGCGATGATCGATTTCAGCCCGTTGCTGGCGATGCCGCGCATGGCGCTCCTCGGCGCCGCTGGTCAGTTTGGCATCTTTGGCACGCTGATCCTGGCGACGCTCCTCGGTTTTCCGCTCAATCAGGCGGCTTCAATCGGGGTCATCGGCGCCATTGATGGTCCCACGTCGATCTACGTCGCCTCACAACTGGCGCCGGAACTGCTTGCGCCCATCGCCGTCGCTGCCTACTCCTACATGAGTCTGGTGCCGATCATCCAGCCGCCGCTGATGCGGTTGCTCACCTCGCGCCGCGAACGGCGCATTCGCATGGCATACGCCCCGCGCCCGGTCTCGCGCCAGGCGCTGGTTCTCTTCCCGATCGTCGTCACCCTGATCATCGGGTTGCTGGTTCCGGCGGCGACGCCGTTGATCAGCATGTTGATGCTGGGGAACTTGCTGCGCGAAAGCGGCGTGGTTGAGCGGTTGAGCAAAGCGGCGCAGAACGAAGTGATCAATATCGCCACGCTGTTCCTGGGATTGACCATCGGCTCAACGATGGGCGCTGAGTCGTTTCTGAGCCTGGTGACGCTTCAGGTGCTGGGGCTGGGGTTGCTGGCATTCATCCTCGACACCGTCGCCGGTCTGCTGTTCGGCAAACTCCTGGCGTTTGTCAGCGGCGGGGCGATCAACCCGCTGATCGGCGCGGCTGGCATCTCCGCTTTCCCGATGGCAGGGCGCCTGGCGGCAAAAGTGGCGCTCGCCGAAGACCCCGATAACTTCATCCTCATGCACGCCATAGGCGCCAACACCGCCGGGCAATTGGGCAGCGTCGTCGCTGGCGGCGCGCTGCTGGCGCTGGTGACCGGGATTCTGGCGTAAGAGCATGCAGTGTGCTCAATACTTGCACACTACACCTGCACGAATCCACTAGCAGGGTGCAGGCATGATGTGTCAGGAAACGACGCTCCGGTTGCCAGCGATTAATGGTTGTTGAATAATTATTCCGCTATCTGCCTTGTAGCCCGGCGACTGAAGTCGCGGGCTACGGTTGCGAAGCCCGCCTACGCGGGCTAGGCTGGGCGATACCGGATTATTTTTTCAAAAACCATAAATCGCCCCTGGCGGGCCTGCGGCCGACCGTTCGCCTGCGCGGACGGGAACGGCGGCGTCCACGTGCGGTG
>DAOTWI010000498.1:0-5353 GCA_034436075.1 Roseiflexus sp. | reverse complement strand
AAGCGGCAAGCGGTGAGCGGCAAGCGGCAAGCGGCGAGCGGCAAGCGGTAAGCGGTGAGCGGTAAGCGGCGGGAAGGTTGCAGGTGGCGGGAAGGTTGCAGGTGGCACGTTGAACGTTGCATGTTGCACGTGGGTGGACAGGCGGGCAGGTGAGAAGACGCATGTACAAAAGTGGATCTAACTTCTAACTTCTAACTCCTAACTCCTAACTCCTAACCCCTAACCCCTAACTCCTCACCTGATTTCATTCTTTTTACCGAATACGACGGCGGATAGCAGGATCGGCGCATCTCCTGCGCAAACACCGTATCTTTCCGACGCATTTCTGCATTGTTATTAATTCAGAACGGAGCTGCAAGGGAGGAGTCGTATGTCCCGCATTGTCTGCCTGTCGGATACGATTGCGCTGGTGCGTCTGGTGCGTGAGGAAGTGACCTCCGGCGGTCATCTTCTGTTCCCCTTTCCCGGTTCGCGGCTCAATGATGCGCTCCGTCAGGCAGTGCGGCAGGCGGCGCCGGATGTGGTGCTGTTTGAATTGACCAACGCGCTCGACAACCCGCATATCTACTTCTTCCTGCGCTCCGACCAGGCGATGCGGCGTGTCCCGGTGATTTTTCTCTCCTCCCATCCTGATCTCGAACTCCTTGCTACTGCACTCGGCGCCGACGGACACCTCCGCCTTCCGCTGGACCGGGCGACGTTTCATTCCACTCTGAGCGCGTATCTGGACACCCCTGTTCCGGCTGGCGCGCCGAACATCGAGGTTCCGCGTGCAACCGTGCAGCGGTACGCTTCGTTGATGCAGCGCCCGCCATTGATGGCGCGGGCGGCGGTTGGTGCGGCGGCGGTGTAGAAGGGGTGGTGCAAGGAATATGAGCACTGCTCCAGGCGTATCGTGGCGCCAGGCGCCTGCTCACCCGCGCAGCCGTACCATATAATGCAGAGCTTGATACACATTCTCTACAGTAATGTCATATTCTTCAGCAACCTTTTCGGGAGCCATACCGGATGCAACACGCGCCACTACGGTATCTACAGGCACGCGGGTGCCACGAATGACCGCTTTGCCGAAGCGAACGGCAGGATCAGCGGTTATGCCAGGAGCAAGTTCCACCATTTTGCGCCTCCTTCGGCAGTGGTACGATAAACAGACCCTCTTCCCGATGATAGTTCAGTATACATGATATGCCAGATTTTACTCATCTCCATGTCTGTCCCAATGCCATACGGCGATCCCCACGATCATCGCGTCCATTGCGTCTGGACCGGTTCCGCCCCCCACCATTGCCCGCGCTGCTGCGGGTCTATCGTCCGGTAGGCGATGCCGATGGCGGCGAAAGAGTTTTTGGTCTCATTCGCGCTCTCATATTGTTGTCCTTTTCTCAATATACTGCACGCCTTCCAGACCCTTGAAGTGCGCGTCTTGGGTCCACAACACAGCGTCATAAGCGCGAGCGGTAGCCAGAATAATGCTGTCGGTCATCGGCAATCGCAGAGTATGCGACAGTTCTGCTGCAAGCAGCGCCAGGCTATCGTCCAGGTTCACGACCTTCCCCTCTTTCATCAGGGCAACCGCTTCCAGGGCATCGTCCTTGTTTCTTTCCAGCAGAACGCGTTTGAAGACCTCGAACAGGCTGATAGTCGGAACCAGCACATCTTCAGGTTTTTCAATGACAGGCGCATAGAAGTCCGCATTCCCGCCATCAGTAAAATATTCCAGCCAGCCGGACGAGTCAACCACGTTCATATCTGATCTTCCTCTTCGCGTTCAATGTCACTGCTCATGCCTTTGAGAAATCCGCGTGCGCTCTTGAGGTCTCGCACTGGCACGATTTCCAGACGGTTGCCGTACACGATGAAGCGCACCTTCTGCCCCGGTTTGACGTTCCATTTTTCGCGGATGGCGCGTGGGATGACGACCTGATACTTCGAGGAAATGGTTGCGGTATCCATAATCTTACTCCTGTCCATCAAATAAAGAAGTGTAAGATTATTCTACCATGCCGTGATTCCGTACGGAGCACGAACACCCTGTCTTAATAGCCCACGGATGCTCACGGATACGACGGATCGCCACGGATCGATTGAGACGATATCCGTCACCATCCGTCGCACCCGTGGCAATCCGTGTCCCATGTGGCATACTCCCACGGATACGACGGATCGCCACGGACTGAAGCATATCCGTCACCATCCGTTGCACCCGTTGCAATCCGTGGTCCGTTCTGACAGCACTACGTCGGCGTTTCTTGAGTGTCGCCAGGCGGTGCGGCTGGTTGGTCTGGTTCGGATGATGCGCTCGTTGCGCTCTCATCGCTGCCCGGTGCGATTTCCTTCAGCCGTTGCTGCACCAGGTCGTGCAGGGCTGCCAGCGTCGCCCCGGCTGCTGCCGGGTCGTCGAGCATCTGCTGGCGCGCCGTGTCGAGGTGCACATTGACATATGCCAGGGTATGGTGCATACCGTCGCGCGTGTCCGCCAGCGCCTGTTCGCGGCTCTGTAGCGCGTCCAGGCGGCGCAGCAGCGGCGTCACCCGTTCGATTTCGGCGTGTGCAGCGTGCAGGTCGCGCTCAAGCGCCGCGCGTTCCTCCCGCTCGTCGAAGAAGAGCCGGATGTACAGGAAGAGCACAGGCAGCCAGGCGATCACTGCCACAAGACCTGTTGCGGCGCCCCAGCGTTGCATCGCCAGTGCATCGTACAACCCGATCGGTCCTGCCAGCGTCAGCAAGATAATGAGGAATGGCAACCACCAACGGCGGATCGGCGCTGCGGCTGCGATCTGCCCCAGCATCGCCAGGAACAGCAGGGCGAACCACGCGCTCGCTGGCAGCAGCGCCAGCACCAGAACGAACTCAACTCCCAGGACGATCAGGAGGTCGCGGTAGAGCGGGGGCCACTCGTCGCTCGCGTGGCGCACCGGCGCCCACAGCCAGCGGTGCGCAATCAGGAACGCCAGCGCCAGCAGCAGCATCCAGAGACTGCGCGCATTCCACAGACCGCCGCGCTGCGCCGCGTCGAACAAACCTGCGCCAATGGCGACGGTCAGAAATGCATCCCAGAAGATTGCAAAGTGACGACGCCAGGATGAGTGATGTGTGACAGGTGATGAGTGCTGCGGTTCGGATAGCACACGGATACCCACGGATACAACGGATCAACACGGCTTATGATTCTTGGGAAAATAATCCGGTATCGCCCAATGGAGCCCGCGCAGGCGGGCTTCGCAGCCGGAGCCCGCGGCTTCAGCCGCCGGGCGGACGAACGGATAGCGGAATAATATTCAAATCCCATCAGCCGCCGGGTGCCTCAACCTATCGTGGCGCTGCGTTGGCGTCTCTCACTCCCCCTTCACCACGATCTGCTCAGGCGTCTCGATGATGATTACCGGGTCGCCCTGATACCAGCCGATCACCCCGGTCACCTGGACGCGCTGCCCTGCGGTGTACTGCGTTTCCGGCGCTGCCGGGAAGTTCTTCCACGACGCTTTCAGGATGCGCACTTTGAACGCGCCCCGGTGCGGGTCCTCGAATCCCAGGTACACGGCTTTGCCGTTGTTGAAGACGACCCGGATGGTTCCTTCCACGGTCACGGCTTCGCCGGAATAAGCGCGGGCGCTGGTGTAAGGAATAACGGCTCTTCTCCCAGACAACGCTGCCTGTTTCAGGTTCAAGGGGCGCTGTTCACGCGCCGTTTGCTCGATAGACATTACGCTGAACGTATTGGGGCGCGCCGCCAGTACTGACGATCCCCCGCCGCTGGCTTGCGGTTCGCCCTGAGTCAGCGCCACAAGCGCCCCGTCAGTGCTCAGGAAGTAGATGGCATCACCGCTTGCCGTCCACACCGCGTACTCCGTCCAGTACCGGTCATAGACCGCGCCTTCCCTCCAGTAGATGTAGAACCCGCCGGGCCATTGCCGGGTGTTGCTGAGACCGGCTGCGCAGTACTGGCTCGCCTGAAAGCCGCGCCCACAGACATCCACATCCTGCGATGTGGCTATATGCGGCAGATTCTCGGTCACAATCGGCGTCCCCGACGATCCGCCGCGCGATGGCGATCGGTCCGTGATGCGATGGGCGATCCCGGCTTCCCAGTGCGCGGCAAACAGATACTCCCCTGCCATCGACAGGTTCGCCTGTTCATCCGTCGGGAAGAAGGTATTCCGTATGAAGCGCACATGCCCCGCCTGATACCCTGGAATCGTTGTGTCATCCAGCACCATCTCGCCAAGATGTGAGTCCCACCGTCCATCGCACGGGCTCGCCTGGCACGGCGATCCGCGCATCACCACGTAGGCGACTTCCTGACCATCGGCGAAGCGTTTCACCACCGGCTGCGGACCCATCGGCATATAATTGCCGTCGCCAAACCCGCCGTGCCCGACGTTGGCGATGAACGCCGTCGCTCCGTCTTCTGTTCGCAGAACATGCAGTGCCTGCTGATCCGGGCGCGTTTGCAGATTGCTGCGCATGGCGGCGTTCGTTGAGGGCCACGGACTCCAGGTCCACATGGTGTTCCAGTTGAGACGCAACTTGATCAGCACCAACCCGTGCTCCTCGGCAATCACGGGCCAGCCGTAGGAGGCTTCCGCTCTCCGTGCATTACTGCCGGGATCGCCAGGATCGAGCGTCGTCGGCTTCACCCGCCAGATGCGCGCGCCGCTGGCATTATCAATGGCGTGAACGTACAGATCGCTGCTGACTGCGACGATCCGGTTGAAGCGCGCCGAGTAGGACGGCGGCGTGTGCAACGGCGCTCCGGCATCATACGTCCAGAGCAACGCAAGCGTCTGGCTGTCGCAGGCATACACCCGGCTGCCCATACTGAACACCACGCGATCCGCCAGCGCCAGTGGCGGCAACGGCAACGAACTAGACGCGCTGGTTGCTACCTGCCCAAGGATGGCGCCAGTGGCAGCGTCGAGTTTGTAGAGCGCGCCATTGGTCGAGACGACAAAGATCGCGCCGGTTCCAGGATCGTATGCTGGTGTGGAGTTGATGCTGCCGCCGGGGAAAGTGCGCCAGACTTCTGCGCCGCTGGCAGCATTGAGGGCGACAACGCCGCTGCTGCCAGCCGCCATATAGACGCGCCCGCCGCCGGTGACCGGCTGAATGCCGCGCGGCAGACGGATTTTATCGCTGCGAACGCGCCCGCTGGCGTTGGGACCGTTCCAGATCCAGTTGAGTCGCCAGGGTGTCGGAATGACAATATCTACATAACTGGTTCGTTGCGCATTCGCGCCATGTTGCGACCACTCGACGCTCACCGGCGGCGCTGGCGTCGCGGTGGCGCTGGGGATGGCGGTATTGGTCGTGGTGGCGCTGGGGGTGGCGGTATCGGTCGCGGTGGCGCTGGGTG
>DAOTWI010000497.1:0-11896 GCA_034436075.1 Roseiflexus sp. | reverse complement strand
GTCTCTGGCGGCGCCCAGCGTTCCGGCAGCCGCCCACGTGACCGTCGCCTGCGCCGCCCGGTGCTATAATGAGTGAGAAAAAGGACAAAGAACAGGTGAGGCATGTCGATAGACGCACTGTTTCACGGACCAAACGCCGGGTATGTGATCGAACTCTACGAGCGCTACCGCGCGAACCCCGAGTCGGTCGATCCGGCGACGCGCGCATTCTTCGCGCAATGGTCGCCGGAGGAAACCGCGGCGGTCGCGGTTGCGACGCATCCAACTGCGTCGCCTCCGGTGATCGATCTGCACACCGCGCCGGATGTTGACCTCTCCAAAGCGCATATCGGTCCAACATCGCCGATTGATGTCACCCACACGGTGGCTGCCGCCCGCCTCATTCGCTATATCCGTGAACTGGGGCACCTGGCGGCGCGGATCGACCCGCTCGGCAGCGATCCACCCGGCGATCCGGGACTCGATGGCGCCATCCATGACGTAACCGATGCCGACCTGGCGCTGCTGCCCGCGCATATCGTGCGCGGACCGCTGGCGTCCGAGTCGCGCAATGCCCTCGAAGGCGTGCAGAAACTGCGTGCGGTCTACTGCGGTACGATTGGCTACGAAACCGACCATGTGCAGGTCTTCGAGGAACGCGCCTGGATCCGTGAAGCGGTCGAGAGCCAGCGATTCTTCTATGGATTCGACGAGGTTCGCAAACGCGAACTGCTCGAACGCCTGACCGAGGTCGAGACCTTCGAGCGTTACCTGCACCAGACTTTCGTCGGGCAGAAGCGGTTTTCGGTCGAAGGGTGCGACATGCTCATCCCGATCATCGACTCGATCATTCGCAACGCCGCCGTCGGCGGTGTGCGCGAGGTAGTGATCGGCATGGCGCACCGCGGTCGCCTGAATGTGCTGGCGCATATTCTGGGCAAGCCATATAGCGCCATCCTGAGCGAGTTTCTGGCTGCCGGGCGCGATGCGGCGCTCTCCCCCGCCGGGCGCGGCGCCGCCGGGTGGGTCGGCGATGTCAAGTATCACCTCGGCGCGCGGCGCGCTTTTCGCGAAGCCGGGATTGAGCAGATGCCGATCACGCTCGCTCCCAATCCCAGCCACCTGGAGTTCGTTAATCCGGTTGTCGCCGGGCGCGCGCGCGCCGCGCAAGAACAGTGCGATCAGGCGGGCGCGCCAGCGCAGGACAGACGCGCTTCGCTCCCGATCCTCATCCACGGCGACGCAGCTTTTCCAGGACAGGGGATTGTCGCCGAAACGCTGAACCTGGCGAACCTTGCCGGGTATAGCACCGGCGGAACCATTCACATTATCGTCAATAATCAGATCGGGTTCACCACCTCGCCGCGCGAGAGCCGTTCGACCCTGTACGCCAGCGATCTGGCGAAAGGGTTCGAGATTCCAATTGTGCACGTCAACGCCGATGATGTTGAGGGGTGCATCGCCGTTGCGCGCATGGCATACGCCTACCGCGAATGCTTCGGCAAGGACTTCCTCATCGATCTCGTCGGCTATCGCCGCTGGGGGCATAACGAAGGCGATGAGCCCGCATTCACGCAACCAGCGATGTACGCGATCATTGCCCGGCACCCGACTGTCCGTGAGCAGTGGGCGGCGAAACTGATCGCCGAAGGCGTGGTATCCGCCGAAGAGTCGAACCAGATGATCGCAACGGTCTGGGAACGGTTGCAGCAGGCGCGCAGCGAGGGGGAAGCGCACCCGCACTTCGAGGAGCCGCCGCCGTTGCCGCCCCCTGGTATCGCCCGCCGCACCAATACCGCCGTTTCCGCCGAACGTCTGGTTGCGCTCAATGAGGCGCTCCTCCAGTGGTCCCCCGATTTTCGGGCGCATCCGCGTCTGGAGCGCATGCTGGAACGGCGCCGCACGGCGCTGCATATGCCAGATGCCATTGACTGGGCGCACGCCGAAATCCTGGCGTTCGCCTCGCTCCTGGAGGAGGGCATCCCTATTCGCCTGACCGGGCAGGACGTTGAGCGCGGGACGTTCAGCCAGCGCCATCTGGTGCTGCACGATGTGCAGACCGATGATCGCTGGTGCGCGCTCCAGGCGCTGCCACAGGCGCGCGCCTCGTTTGCGGTCTACAACAGCCCGCTCTCCGAGGCGGCTGCGCTCGGATTCGAGTTCGGCTATTCGGCGCACAACCCGCAGGCGCTCGTGATCTGGGAGGCGCAGTTCGGCGACTTCGCCAACGGCGCACAGGTCATCATCGATCAGTTCATCGTATCGGCGCGCAAGAAATGGGGGCAGACGCCGGCGCTCGTCATGCTGCTGCCCCACGGCTACGAAGGGCAGGGTCCTGAGCACTCCAGCGCGCGCCTCGAACGCTTTTTGCAACTCGCCGCCGAGGATAACATTCGCGTGGCGAACTGCACCACTGCGGCGCAGTATTTCCACCTGCTGCGCCGCCAGGCGCTCCTGCTGAACGCCGATCCGCGCCCGCTGATCATCATGACCCCCAAGAGCCTGCTGCGCCACCCGCGCGCCGCCTCATCACTCCACGATCTCAGCGAAGGGCGTTTCCAGCGCGTGATCGACGATCCGCAGGCGCGCGAGCGCCCGGCGGATGTTGCGCGCCTGGTGCTTTGTTCCGGGAAAATCTACGTCGACCTGCTCGGCGCCAGCGACATGCCCCTGACGAACGGCGTCGCGGTGGTGCGGTTGGAGGAGTTGTATTCCTTCCCCGCTGATGAACTGCGCGAGGTGCTGGCAGGCTACCCCCATCTTCAGGAGGTCGTCTGGCTCCAGGAGGAGCCGGAGAACATGGGCGCGTGGCGCTATGTCGCGCCGCGGCTGCGCGAACTGATCGGACCGGACCTGACGCTCAGTTACGTCGGCAGACCAGCATCGGCGAGTCCCTCGGAAGGATCGCTGGCGCTGCACCTGATCGAGCAGCAACGCCTGATCGCCGAGGCGCTGCGCGCGCCAGCAGTTGAACGATACCACTGAACCACGAGGAGAGTATGGCAGTCGAAATCAAAGTCCCAACCCTGGGAGAGTCGATCGTCGAAGCGACGGTTGGGACATGGCGCAAACGCGAAGGCGACTCGATCACCGCTGGCGAAGCGCTGGTTGAACTCGAAACTGATAAAGTGACCGTCGAGGTGACAGCGGCGGAGTCCGGGGTTCTGAGCCGTATTCTCAAACCGGATGGCGCGGTGGTCACCATGGGTGAAACGCTGGGGGTCATCGAAACCGCAGCAGCGCCCGTGACAGCGCAATCGCACGACGGCGCATCCGGCGCCAGGGTGATGGCCACCCCGGTCGCGCGCCGCGTGGCGGAGACACAGGGGGTGGACATCGCCACTATCCCCGGCAGCGGTCCCGGTGGGCGAGTGACGAAGGAGGATGTGCTCAAACGCGAAGTTGCTCATCATCCGGCGGTGGCAGACCATGCTCCGCCGCCAGCGCCGACGCCTCCGCCCGCTCCGGCGCCAGTTCCTGCACCAGTCTCTAGCGAGGAACGCCGCGAGGAGCGCATTCGGATGAGTCGCCGTCGCCAGACGATCGCTGCCCGGCTCGTTGAAGCGCAGCGCACGGCGGCGATGCTGACCACCTTCAACGAGATTGACATGAGTGCGGTCATCGACCTGCGCAAACGCCATCGCGACCAGTTTCGCGAGCGCCATGGCGTTGGTCTTGGCTTCATGTCGTTCTTCACGAAAGCGGTCATCGGCGCATTGAAAGCCTTCCCGCTGCTCAACGCCGAAATCCGCGGCGATGAGATTATTGTCAAGCGCTACTACGACATCGGCGTTGCCGTCAGCACCGACGAAGGGCTGGTTGTGCCGGTGCTGCGCGACGCCGATCGCCTCAGTTTTGCCGAGATCGAACGCGGCATCGAAGAACTGGCGCGCCGCGCCCGTGAGTCGAAACTCACAATTGCCGATCTACAGGGAGGCACCTTCACCATCACCAATGGCGGCATCTTCGGCTCATTGATGTCAACACCGATCCTCAACGCGCCGCAGGTCGGCATTCTGGGCATGCACAAGATTCAGGAGCGCCCGGTGGCGCTCAATGGGCAAGTCGTCATTCGCCCAATGATGTACGTCGCCCTGTCCTACGATCATCGCATCATCGACGGGCGCGAAGCGGTATCGTTCCTGGTGCGGGTGAAAGAATTGGTGGAAGACCCGGAGCGGTTGTTGCTGGAAGGGTGATGTGCCAGCGCCGAGCGTTCTGTGTGGAACATTCGGCGCTCTTCACCACAGAATCTGCGCCACCGCGATGAGAAACAGCAGTTGCACAATCACCGAGGCGCCCTGAAGCAGACGCGCGCCAGGCGGCAACCGCCGGTACAGCGCCAGACCCGCCGCAGTGTTGAGCAGGCTGAGACCGAGCGCTGCCAGGGGCAAAAAGAGGGTCTGATGGCGCGGACGCAACTCGGCAAGTTCGCCGGTGGCATCGAAGCGCATCTCGACGAGCGGCGCAAGCGACGGATAGGCGACGGCGATCAACCCAAGCGCCAGCAGATTGATCGCCACGGCCGCCACAACCAGCGCCAGCACGGTTCCATCACGCCAGAATGCATAGTGGAACACCCGGCTATATTCGAGCGCCGGCTGCATTGGCTTGGTGACGCCCAGACCCCGGCGCTGTTCGAGATCCTGCACGAACGCCTCCGGGTCTTCGGGCGACAGCGCATAGGCGGCATCCGCTGTGTAGATGATCAGGCATGCATGGGGTGGTTGCGTAGCGTACAGATAGAGCGGCGCTTCACTGGCAAACGCGCGCCCCCAATACGTGCCCACGCGCTGAAAGATGCCAAATGGCAGGAAAACCGGACCGGATCCGAGATCAATGGTGACGATCCGATCAATCGGAATGATCGCCTGATTGCCTGCCCAGCGGATGTACAACCCATTGCGGTCGATATCGTAGGTCAGCGTCAGAGCGGCAACAAAACGATACGCCGCCCATCCCGCTGCCAGAAGGCTGACCATCAGCAGCAGCAGCAAGCCGAACGCGCCGATATCAATCTGCCACTGTTCAGGGCTGCCGCTCAGGCGCAGAACCAGCCCGACAATAGCCGCACTAACGCCGCCAAGCGCGAGGATCAGCAGCCCAAGCGCCAGCCATCGCCCGTGGGCAGCCTGTGGTTTCCAGCGTCTCATGGTTGCGTGTGCTGCACCTCGCCTTTCACCTCCGGCGAAGACCTTTGAGGTCGCGGCGACGGGTATTCAGAAGAAGCAAGTCGTTTACCAGCGATGATCGCAGGCATGGCGATGTTTGTGGAGCAGACCTCAAAGGTCAAGGACGTCTTCGACCTGCCCGTGAGTACAGGCGAGCGAACCGCTTGCCCCTACGCTCCTTTTCACCTCTCGCCTCGCACCTCTCGCCTCGCACCTCTCGCCTCGCACCTCTCGCCTCGCACCTCTCGCCTCTCGCCTCTTGCCTCGCACCTCTCGCCTCGCACCTCTCGCCTCGCACCTCTCGCCTCGCACCTCACATCTATGGCGTCGGTGTTACTGTTCCCTCGACCGGAGCAGCAGTTCCCGTCGGCGTCACTCCAGGCGTCCCCTCAGCCGGAGCAGCGGTTCCTGTGGGGGTCGTCCCTGGCGTTCCTTCGACCGGACCGGCGGTCTCGGTTGGAGTTGGCAACGGCGTTGGCGTCGGTTCGCCCCCCAATTCGACGGTCGGCAACGGAGCGGGCGTCCCGGTCGGCAACGGCGTTGGCGTCGGCGCGACGGTTGGGAAACGCTGGACGCTGATCGCAGCGCGCTGCTCTTCGAGCCAGCGTTCGAACGCTTCCGCTCGCGCCCGGTTGAGCTGCGTCTCGCGTGAATCGACCGTACGGCGCACCAGTTGCACAACGTGCCAGCCGAACGACGTGCGCACCGGACCGACGATGTCATTTTCAGCCGCATTTGCGATTGCCTGAACGATAGCCGGATCAACCTGCTGGCCATCGGTCGTCTTGCCGTCTTTGTCGAACAACGGCAGCGTCCCGCCTGTCTCTTTTGTATTGAAGTCCTCGGAGCGTTCACGCGCCAGTTCCGCGAAATCGGCGGCTGCCCGCGCCTCTGCCAGCAACGCCTCGGCTTCAGCGCGACGCGCCGCAAACGCTCGTTCGCGCTCTTCTTCCGTTGCCGTGATAGGGACCGTCACTTTGAGCAGAATATGGCGAACCTCGATACTGCTCGGATCGGTGGTTGGCGTAAAGGTTGCATCGGGAACCAGTTGCTCCTGCACCTTGCGCGTCAGAACCTGGCGCAGAAACTGGGTATACAAACCGCGCCGAAAATCGTCGACCGTCAGATGGATGCGACGCTGCGGATCAACCCGCCGCATTTCATTGACATACTCATCGTACAGGCGCTGCACCGCCGTCTGTTGGCGGGCAAGCGCCTCATCCGGCAGCGGCGTCGGCGACGGGGTCTGGGTTGGTTCCGGCGTTGGCGAAGGCGTTGGAGTCGCCGTAGGGCCGGCGGGGGTCGGCGATGGCGTCTCTGAGCCAGCCGTCGGTTCCGGCGGACTGGTTGGCGGCAACGTTGGCAGCGGCGCAACGGTTGGCGTCACAACGTCGGCTGGCGGGGCGAAGTTAGGACCATACAGATCGATGAACTCCTGCGCCACCTCACCATCGGACGCCTGAATACCAAACCGGGTCTGCGCGCCCTGGCGGATCACTTGCAGATCGATCCATTGCTGCACCAGCGCATCATCGACCGGCTCATCGCGCACAGCGGCGACCTGCGCATCGATCTGCGGGATCTGATCGAGGAACTGCTGGGCGAACTGTGGACCGAAGGTTGCCAGATAGAGACTCTGCGCAATCGAGCGCGCCGCTTCGCCGCGGCGTTCCGCCTCATACTCGCCGCGCGTCAGCGTCACGCTGCCGACCTGCGCTACCGGGCGACCCGGCAGCCAGACCCGTTCATAGACCAGACCGGCAGCCAGTGCAATCAGCGCCAGCGCCACAACCACCGCCGTACCGATGATGATGGCGCGCTGGCGACGACGCTCAATCTCGCTCCGGCGCAAATGACGACGTGGAGGCGCCGGAGGGCGTGCGCCGGTTGAGCGCGGCGGTTGGGGTTTGCGTTGATTGGACGTCATACAGAGACAGACCCGGCACACAAGAGCCGCCACGGTTCACTCGCCCCGCTGAGGGATGCAGCGCAGGCAAACGAACCGGGCGGTTCTGCGATCAAGGGATACACTATCGATTACGAATGCATATGCGCCGCAACAAACGGCAGCAGCGCCATGTGGCGCGCCCGCTTAATCGCCACCGTCAATGAACGCTGATGGCGCGCACACACTCCGGTACGGCGACGCGGCAGAATCTTGCCGCGTTCGGACATACAGCGTTGCAGACGCTTTACGTCTTTATAGTCCACGGTGCGAATCTGATCGGCGCAGAATATGCAGACCTTGCGCCGGGCGACAAAGCGGCGGCGGGGCGCCCCCGCACCACGACGAGCCTGATCGTCACTCACAAGAAACCTCACCTGAAGTGCTAGAATGGAATATCTTCATCGCCAATGGCAAAATCGTCCTTCGCCTGTTGCCCGCGGGCAGGGGAGCGATGATCAGGGTGATGATAGGGCGGTTCATCGCCGTAGTGCGACTGTTCGCGCGGAACCCGGCTATCGAGCATAATCATATCGCTCGCAACCACCTCGGTGCGATAGTGCATCACGCCGTTCTGATCCTCCCAATGGCGAGTCTGGAGACGCCCTTCGATATAGACGCGACTGGACTTACGCAGGTGCTCGTAGCAGATCTCGGCCAGTTTGTTCCACGTCACCACGTTGAACCACTCCGTCTCCTCGTGCAATTCACCGCTGCCATCCTTCCATTGGCGTCCAGTGGCGACGCTGAACGTCGTAACCGGGCTGCCGCCAGGCGTATGGCGCATCTCCGGGTCCTTGCCGAGACGCCCGATAATCATCACCTTATTCAGATCCTTCGCCATTGTTCGTTCCTCTCCCCTTCATAACGAACCAGCGCCCGTCAGTCGTCGTCGGTTTCGTCGTCCTCGTCGACGTCCTCTGCGTCCTCATCCTCGTCCTCCTCAAACTCCTCCGCGTCTTCGGGCTCGACGCCATCGCGCGCTTCAGCCGATGCGCTCGCAGCAGGCGCTGGACTGCGCGTTTCGATCAGCGTCAACATGTAGCGCAGCACCGAGTCGTTGAGTTTGAGCAGACGCTCGAGCTCGGCAATGCGATCCGCCGCCATCTGGAAGTGCATCAGCACGTAGTACCCTTCCGTAAACACCCGGCGACTCGCCTCACCTTCGACATAAGCGCGGATCGGGTAGGCAAACCGCCGACGCCCCCATGGTGGCGCGTGATTGATGGCTGTCATTGTGCCGCCAAGGTTGGTGATCGCCTGGGAGACTCGCTCGATGGCGTTGCTGATCTCCTCATCGCCAATGCGTATTGGGGGAATAATGAATAACAGTTCGTAGTCACGACGACGCTCGCGCATTGATCCTCCTCTGGTCGCAGGCCCTCTTTGTCAGACCCCGCACCATGCGCGGCGGCGCGGGCGCAAGAGAGCAGAAGCGTTCTTCAGTTGCAGACGGCGATTATAGCACAGACCGGACGGATGCGCAACGTCGTTTCACACTCTGACACCCATCCGAGTCGTGGTACACTTCGTTCTATACGCAACGACATCGTTTGCAGGCAGAAATAAGGATATGAGCAACGCAGAACGTTCTTCTCTCCGCGTACTGGGCATTTTCGCCCACCCCGACGACCCGGAATTCAGTATGGGCGGCGCTGCCGCCCTCTGGTCCGATGAAGGACACGAGGTCTATTACTGTATCGTGACCGACGGTTCGGCGGGCAGCAATGACCCGAACCAGGACCTGCGCGAACTGGTGCGCATTCGTGAAGAAGAGCAACGCGCCGCCGCTCGTGTGCTCGGCGTGCGCGATGTTTTCTTCCTCGGTTACAAAGATGGCGTGCTCGAGCCGACGCTCGCGTTGCGCCGCGAATTGACGCGCCTGATCCGTCGCCTCAAGCCGGATCGCGTGGTCTGCGGCGATCCGACCGCGTTCTTCTATGGTGATGAGTATGTCAACCACGCCGATCACCGCGCCGCCGCCGAAGCCGCCGTCGCCGCCGTGTTTCCCAGCGCCCCGACGCGCCCGATCTTCCCGGAACTGCTCGCTGAAGGGCTTGAGCCGCATCAGGTCAAAGAGTTGTACATCACCTCCGATCAGGCGGGACCATATACCATGTATGTGGACATTTCATCCACGATCGAGCGCAAGATCGAAGCGTTGCGTTGTCACGCCAGCCAGGTGCAGGTTGGCGACGGTCAGTGGCTGCGCGATTGGGCGGCGGAAACCGGCAAAGCCGCGGGGTTGACCTACGCCGAGGCGTTTCGCGTGATGCGCCTGGCGCGCGAGCATCAGGACGGGTCGTAGGAAAAGAGCGCTTTCATGCGCATCAGGAGCCAGACATTCCCTTCCACGCGGTAGCGTCCCGACAGGTACGCTAGTGTTCCGTCGAGCGCGCCTCCGGCAATCGCCAACCACACATCTGAGCGGGCGTGAATGCTGACATCGGGCGCATGGAAGACGCCCTCGTGGAACACACATTCTCCGTTGGCGATGCGCAGGTAGTAGTCGCCCGGTTCAGCGCCAGTGATACGAAACTGAATGATGGCGCGCAACCCGCGCGCCGCCTGCGCATTGAACGACAGCGGCATGCCGCAGATGACGTCACGACAGGTGAGATTGTCGGGAGGTTTCACGAGATTGTTCCTTCAAGACCCTTGAGGTCGGGAGGCGCGTCAATCCGGCGCAGACCCTTGCGGTCGGGAGGGGCTTCAACCGGGCGCCGCACCTCTTCCGCCGGTCAGGTTCCTGCGCAGTGCCTGATCCCCGGCGCAGACCGCAAGGGTCGGGCGCGTTCCTCAGACCCTTGCGGTCGGGAGGGGCTTCAACCGGGCGCCGCACCTCTTCCGCTGGTCAGGTTCCTGCGCAGTGCCTGTTCTTTGGCGCAGACCTCAAGGGTCAGGCGCGTCTCTCGCCTCTCGCCTCTCGCCTCTCGCCTCTCGCCTCTCGCCTCTCGCCTCTCGCCTCTCGCCTCTTCCCTCTCACCTCTTGCCTCTTGCCTCCCGCGCACACTCGCCGCACCAGAGCGCGCAATTCTGCGCCGACCAGCGCCGGCCGCCACGGCGCGGATCGACCAGGTAGTAGACCTCGAGGGGGATGCCAGCAATGCCGCAACGCTCGCACCTGCCCTGCGCTCGACGATGAACGCGCCAGTTGAAACGCGGCGGATACAGATCGAGCGCCAGATGCACCGTCAACCCGGCGGCAAACGGGCGCAACGGGGACCAGAGGATTGCTGCGAGCCAGGCCAGCGGCAGCGTGACCTGCGGTTCATGCGCCACCGAACGCAGCGTTCCGTAGCGCGGTCGTGTGTCGCCGCGGCGAGGCGGCCGGTGACGCCACCGGTCGTAGCGCAACGCGCCAATCGGGTTCCAGTCGCCACTGCGTAAGGCGTACAGCAAAAAATGATCAATGTCGAGCGCCACGCCGCCGAGAATCGTAAGCGCAGCACGCAGCGGCGCACGTGGGTAGAGCGCCAGACCGGTCGCCGCAGCCGCCAGAACGTGTTCGCGAAAGCGCACAATATGCTCACTTACCTACGCCCAACCAAGATCATCCGGTCCTGCCGAACTCTTCTTCGATGCAGCGGACGACTCTTCCCCTTCCGCATCGGCGCCGTCTTCTTCGCCCTTTTCTTTGCGCTGCAATTCTTCTTCCAGCATCTCGTCAACCATCTCATCCCAGTCGTCGCCGGCTTCGTCGCCGAGTTCCTTCCCCAGCTTCTTCGCCCAGCGCGCAATCGAGCGCGGATCATTCTCGTCGAGACCGGCGAGCATCGAGGGGTCGGCAAGCGATTCAATGCGTGATTCCTCGGATTTGAGCACCGCCACCCGCGAAATCGCACGGCGCACATCCGTCGCGCCGCAGCGCGGGCAGGCAAGCCCTTCCGGGTCGCGGAATCCGTACACCAGTTTCTGGAAACGTCCATTGCACTGCGGGCAGAGATACTCGTAGATCGGCATAGCTGCACCTTCCTTCACGACTGTTTCAGGGCGCGGATCGCCAGCGGCAGGCGCGGCAGCAGGTCGCCGGCAAGCGCCCCCATGTCGCCAAGCTCGTCGCGCACCATGCGCCCGGCGGCGCTGTGAAGATAGACGCCGAGCGTGGCGGCGTCGAACGGCTTCAGCCCCTGCGCCAGCAGACCCGCGATAGTGCCCGCCAGCACATCACCGGTTCCGGCGGTCGCCAGAGCCGGGTTGGCGCCATCATTCACGCACACCCGTCCTTCCGGGTCGGCGATGACCGTGGTTGCGCCCTTGAAGACGACGATCTGCTTCCAGCGCGCGGCGGCGTCCTTCGCCACATCAACCGGATGATCGGCAATCTGCTCGACGCCGAGCAGACGCCGCATTTCGCCGGGATGCGGCGTCAGCACACATCCGCCGCGCGGCAGGCGATCCCAGATCGCGCCAGGCGCGCCATCCGCCGTTTCGGGATGATGGATCAGGTCTGCCAGGATATTCAACCCATCGGCATCAATGACCGTGAACGGCAATTCCGGGCGCTGTTTCACAGCGGCTTTCTCGCTTCCCGCTGTAGCAATGCGGAACCCGATCTGCCCGCGATGGCGCGGCGATTGCAACCCCAGCAACCGCTCGAAGAAGGCGCGCGTCGCCTTTTCGCGCCCCAGCCCCGGACCAACCAGCAACACCTGATAGTCGCCGAGGATGGTGAGCAGGTCATCGGCGGCGGCATCGCCGAGCACGCCCCATTCGGCTTCGGGCAGCGGGTGGAGCGTCACTTCGGGGATGCGACCCGGACCGAACAGCTGGCTGCGCCCGACCGCGAGGGTCACCAGCC
>DAOTWI010000496.1:0-5676 GCA_034436075.1 Roseiflexus sp. | reverse complement strand
TCGGGTTGGCGGGATGGGGCGATGCCCGCCCCGCCATGCTCTCCGGCGGCATGCGGCAGCGCGCTGCGCTGCTGCGCACCGTCCTCTGGCATCGCCCGATCATGCTGCTCGACGAACCCTTCGGCGCACTCGACGCCCTGACCCGCGCCCAACTCCAGCAATGGCTGCTGGGGCTGTGGGACCGGCTCGACCGGACGATTCTGCTGGTGACCCACGACATCGACGAGGCATTGCTGCTGGCGGATCGCGTCTATGTCCTGACGCCGCGTCCAGCGCAGGCGGCGCTTGAGGTGACCGTCAATCTGCCGCGCCCGCGATCCTATGTCGCGGTTGCCGACCCAGCCTTTGCGCGCCTCAAACTGCGGTTGCAGCAGGTGCTGATGACGAACGATGCAGACCTCGCAGGCGGGCGACAGCGAGCATAGCGGCGCTTCATGGCGCTGCTCGCGCTGAGTTTCAAGAGGACGGCGGATCAGCGCGTTGCGCACGTTCGATCAACTGCATGCATTGCAATGTTGTGCCTGCAACGCGTGCTATGGCTTCGAGAATGGTCATATGATCAGCCGGTAGTCGTTGCGTGAGCGGCCAGGCTGTCAGGAACATGCCAGCCATGCCGTCTGGCGTGCGAATCGGGACGCAGACGCTTCCCCATTTCGGCGGTACACGCACGACAACCGCCGAACGCTCGAATGCGGCTGGCGTCAGTTCTCGCACACACAGCGTTTCTCCCTGGGCGAACGCCTGCCCAACAATACCCTCGCCAGGCTTGATGGAAATGTCGGTCAACGCCTGGAGCCAGTCCGTTGCAGCAACCAGGCGCAGATCGCCGGTCTCGTGTTGCCACAGCCAGATTGCGCCAGCCGGGATTTCCAGCACGGTCAGCGCCTCGTTAAGAATCACACCCATCGCCTCATGTGCCGTGCGCGCCCGCTGCAACGCGATGGTGATCCGATCCAGCGACTCGAGTTCGAGCAGGCGGCGACGCTGCGTCTCCCAGGCGTACCGGCGCTCGGTAACATCGCGGGCAGTCAGGAGTATGTGGGTTATCTGCGACTCCGGTCCCTGAATGCGCAGCGGGGTGCAGAACACTTCAGCAATAAAGCGCCGGTGTGTTTTGGTTGCCAGCTGCACCTCGCGCTGCACGAAAGCGCCGTTCGCAGTGGAGTCGTTGATCAGGGCTTCCCACCACGCAGGATTGTCGGATTGCACGACAGACAGCGATTTGCCAAGCATTTCGGCTTCGCTCCAGCCGAACAGTCGTTCCGCCGCGCGATTCCAGAACTGGATCTCGCCATTTCTGCCAAGGAGCACGACAGCGTGGAATGACTCCTGCAACGCCACGCGGTAGATCTCTTTCGACATGCGGCGCGTGTGCAGAAGACTGGCAATGCGCGCCTGCAATTCCACCTGTTCGATTGGTGCGGTGATCACTTCATCAATGGTTTGCCACAGATGACGGGTTGCCATGCCCACATCCTGGCGCGATGTAACCAGCAGAAAGGGCAAAAACAGCGGTTCAGCCTGCTTTTTACGCATCTGGACTGCTTCCCAGAGCGTGGTCAGCGCCAGACCGTCCAGAATGCCCAGGTCAAACGCATCATCGAGCGCCACGGCGGTCGGCGCGGCGCTGACGACCTCATAGTGCGCCTGCAGCGCCTCAGCGAGCAATTTGCGGTTGACCGGATTTTCGAGCAGCAACAGAATACGGTTCATTGAAGCAATGATCGTATCAACCCCAGAAGTTCTCGAACAACCAGCGGCTTAACCAGCATGCCGCGCGCTCCGTGTGTAACGCTCGCCTGTTGCAGCGCGGCGCTCTGCCGGGCTGAGATGATCAATAGGGGAATAGCGCGCTCCCGCAGCCGCTCGCAGCGTTGCCAGATATCGGCGCCAAAGCCGGAAATATCGACGAGCGCCAGGCTGATTGGCTCTTCAAGCGCCTGATCGAGCGCAGCGATCGTTGCGACCGGCAGCGTGCGATACCCTGCCTGCTGCAACACCTGACCAAGCAATTCCAGATTGCGCCGGTTGACATCGACGGTCAGGATAAGCGCAGGGAGGATTGGGTCATCCATCGTCGCGAATCCATTCGGGAGTTCCGCTCAGAATGCCCCGAAGATTGTCGAGCGGGCTCCCGACCTTGATACCCTGTGACGTAATCTCAATCTCGCGGAGGGTTCGTTCAAAATCGCTGAGACGCTTTTTCAAGACGCCGATCGCCTTCCGCATCTCACCACGAATCTCCAGATACCGGAGAAAGATAAGAGTATCGCCGAGGTAGCTGATATGACCATCAGTCACGCGAAAATCGCCGGTGATGTCCGCTGACTCCACGATCAGCAGAACGGTCACATTGTGATGCTGCAGGTATTTGCTCAACGCATACAACTGAGCCTCCATATCTTCGCCGTGGAGCGCGAGACGATAGCCGGCAATACTGTCGATCATCACCAGGCGTGTGCCGTGTTCATGAACATCGCGCCGCACAAGACGCGCGAATTCATCGGCAGTGTACTGGAGCGGCTCAATTTTCAGCACCTGCAACGTTCCAGCCGCCGCCATACTGCGCGCCGGAATGGCGACCGCCTCGCAACGTTTGAGCATGATATCGACTTCCTCCTCGAAGGAGTAGACGACCGAACGCTCGCCGCGACTGGCGGCTTCTTTCATAAACTGCAATCCCAGGGTTGTTTTTCCCACGCCGCTCGGTCCGCAGAGCATGGTGATCGTGCCGCGCTCGATTCCACCGTGCAGCAATGCATCCAGTTCTGGAACTCCTGACGAGATCGTCTCACCTGACAATCGCTCACGCATCACATCCGGCAGTAAACGCGGAAATACCCGCATGCCGGCGGCGCCAAGTTTGCAGGTGTGGGCGCCGCTGGCGAAATCCGAACCGCGAAACTTGGTCACTTCCAGCAAGCGGATGTCTGACGCCATCCGCAGATGAAGGATGCCATCCGCCATGAATTGCAGGTCTTCATCAGGGGTCTCCGGGCTGGCTTCGGAGGTGAAGAGCAGCGTGATGCCGCGTTCCTTCAAAAAATGGAGAAACGACAGCACCTGCTGGCGAAACTGATAGGCATCGCTGGCGAGATAGCGAAACTGGGTCATGGCGTCGAGAAACACGCGCTGCGGATTGAGGCGCTCGACTGCTTCGGTAATTTTGCGGGCAGTGGGCGCCCGCTCGACTTCAGCGGGAGAGAAAATGTCGTAGGTCTCGACTTCGGTGAAGAACTGCGGCGAAGGGCTGAGATCGAGGAACTGGACATGCCGCACATCGATCCGCAGGCGCGTGGCATTTTTCTGGAGTTGTGCGACCGGCTCGGTGAGGGTGATGAACAGCGGCGCTTCTTCCGGTGCAGCGGCGCTCAAAAAGTGCATGCCAAGGGTTGTTTTGCCGCTGCCAGGTCCGCCACGCACCAGATATGCGCGTCCGGGAAGAAAACCGCCGGAGAGGATTTCATCCAGACCTGGAATGCCGGTCGAAAGGCGTTGATCTGACAGAGATTGTTCGGTCGTCATAACCCTGTTGCTGAGTTCTGCTGCTTTGGCGCCATGATCTGCCCCAGAATGAACCGATAGACCCAATCAGCCTTGTCCGTTCCGCGGAACTCGAAGGCAAAGCGACCAAATGCAGTCAGGAGGATAACCTCGCCGCTCTGAAAGATCACCCCTTCGTCAGCGACGGCGACCGCTGAAATATGCTGATAGGGAATAGAGACCATTGCGCGTTTTTTTGCCAGCATTCCCTGGTCGTAGAAGATGACGCGCCGGTCGGTAATGCCGACGAAACCGGTTCCCGCGCCTTTGCAATCATAGACGGCATACAGAGTTTCGCCCGGCATGAGATACGCCACAATGCGGCGATACTGCGACTCATCATCGTAGACGGGCCATCCCGGCGACATGGCGCCTCCAACGACATCCGTATCCACGTGCGCCTATTGTAGCAGCGTCTGAGCGAAGCGACAACCGCTTAACGCATCTGTGTAGCAGAGCAGCGCATGAGTGCATTGACCAGCGAACATCCTGCGGTATAATACGTAGCGCAGAAAGGCGGCTCTGACCACTCCAATGCGCATTCTCATCGTCGACGACAACCGCGACATTCTTGATCTTGTGCAGCGTGTCCTGATCGCTGAAGGGCACGATATTCTCATCGCCCGCAATGGCATGGAGGCGCTGCAACGTGAAGCCGAACACCGGCCCGATCTGATCGTGCTTGACATTAACCTGCCATACCTGGATGGCTGGGAGGTCTGCCGGCAGATCAAAGCGCGGCGTTCCGTACCAATCATCATCCTGTCGGTGCGTGCCGAAGCCGTGGATATCGACCGCAGTCGCAGCGCTGGCGCCGATGATCATCTGCTCAAGCCGTTCGAAATCAACGACCTCATCGAACGGATTGCGCGTCTCTCGGCAACGCCGCCGTCATAACAACTCAGAAGCGCCAACGAGTCGGAGAGGGGCAACTCGCTGACGCTTTTCCTGTAACGAAACCGCCTGTCTGGTCAGGTGCGCCATTTCCGGCAATGAATGACCGTCCCCTGACCTTCCGCCGATTTGATATCGAACTCGTCCATCAGCCGTTTCGCGCCGGGCAACCCCATTCCCATGCCGCGGGACGTGCTGTAGCCGTCCTGCATGACGAGATCGATGTCTGCGATCCCTGGTCCCTGGTCTTCGCAGATGATTTCGATTCCCTTCCGCCCGCCGCGTTCGATTTCGCGGATGGTTACCGTTCCGGTGCCAGCGTAAAGGAAGATGTTGCGCGCCAGCTCACTGACAGCGGTCGCAATACGCGCCTGATCAATCGCACCGAAGCCGAGCGCCTTCGCAGTGTCACGGGCAAGGGTGCGAGCGATCACGATGTCGAGGTCACTACGGATCGGCGCAACCTTAGCCTGTGCCATCGGCGTCCTCCTCAGCCTGTCGGCGGAGCATCGCCAGGCCTTTCTCGAGGTTGAGCGCAGTCATCACACCGGTCAGTTCCAGCCCTAATTCCACCAGCGTAATAGCAACGGCTGGTTGAAGACCGGTGATGACCACCTTGGTTCCCATCAGGCCGGCCATTGAAGCGATGTCGCTGATCAGACGCCCGATAAAACTGTCAACCACATCAACAGCGGTAAGATCGACGATCAGACCTCGCGCTTTGGTGTCGTAGATTTTTTGCAGCAGATCGTCCTTGAACTGCACAGCAGACGCATCGTGCAACGCCACCTGAATCGAGGCGATCAGCACATCGCCGATCTTCAGAATGGGTATCCTGAGGCTTTCCAACGATCCCTCCTCAACCTGCACAGGGATGCTCCTGGTCTCTCAGGGGTGCCAGAGCAGGTGAACAAACGTGAAACCGAATAACGATGCACCATGGAGTTGATGGGCATTAAGGCGCCAGATTACCATTCATTATACCCCACAGTCGCCATGCCCGTCTATGCGCTAACAGTCCTGCTGTACGCATAGGAACTCTTTCCGCTGTATAGTATACTACCCTCGTGAACCATGCTGTTACCGGAAACGTCTGCTATGCCTGACATAACCCGCGACTTTACCGCCACAACCTTTGTTGTCCATGAACAGCGCACCTTACTGCTCCTGCACCGCAAGTTGGGGAAGTGGCTGCCGCCCGGCGGGCATATCGATCCGCACGAATTGCCCGATGAGGCG
>DAOTWI010000495.1:0-3461 GCA_034436075.1 Roseiflexus sp. | reverse complement strand
GCCGCCGCACCCCGCCACCACAAAAGTTCAAGGACAATGAGCATGATGTGCCCCGGTCACCGACATTGCAAGAAAGAGAGCAACCATATGCGCCGGGCATTCCTGACCGTCGATCTCGGCTTTGGCGATTCTGGCAAAGGAACCATCGTCGACTGGCTGACCCGCGAGACACGGGCGCACACGGTGATCCGCTATAACGGCGGACCACAGGCGGCGCATCGCGTCGTCACCCCGAACCTGCACCCCCGCGAGCATATCTTTTCGCAGTTCGGCAGTGGAACCTTCGCCGGAGCGGAAACCTATCTGTCGCGCTTCATGCTGATCGATCCGCTCGCCATGGCTGCCGAGGAGCTCCACATATGCGAAATGGGAGTGGAAGACGCCTTCATGCGCACCGCCATTGACGAGGGCGCGCTGGTCATCACGCCATTTCAGCGCGCAATCAATCGCCTGTCGGAGATAGCGCGCGGCGGAGCGCGCCATGGCAGTTGCGGCATGGGCATCGGCGAAACCATGGTCGATGCGCTCACCCACGGTTCACAGGCGCTCAGAGCCATTGATCTGAAAACAGCGCGACGACTGAGAGAAAAACTGCGGTTCGCCCAGGAGGTCAATCGCGCAAAACTGGCGCGGCTGCGCCCTGCCTTGCCCGACACGCCCGACGTTCTCGACGAGATCGCCTGGCTCGAAGATGCCGGCGCTGTCGAATGGCTCGTCGGCATGTACCGCGATCTGGCGCCTCAACTGCGGATCGTTGGCGAGGAGCATCTGGCGGCGTTGCTGCGCCGGCCGGGAACGATCATATTCGAGGGAGCGCAGGGGGTGCTGCTCGATGAGTGGCGCGGGTTTCACCCCCACACAACCTGGAGCACAACCACGCTGGCGAACGCCGAACAGTTGCTGGCAAACGCCGGGTTCAGCGGATTGGTCTGCCGGATCGGCATTACCCGCGCCTATGCCACCCGTCATGGCGCCGGACCGTTCGTCACCGAGGACGCACGCCTGACAACCATCCTGACGGATGCACGCAATCAACAACACCCGTGGCAGGGAGGCTTTCGCGTCGGCTGGCTCGATCTCGTCATGCTGCGCTATGCGTGCGAGGTTGCCGGTTCGCTCGACATGCTCGCCGTCACATGCCTGGATCGTCTGGCGGAGATGCCCTCATTGCAGATCTGCCGTCGCTATCGCTGCAACGATACATTCATCGAGCGCATCGCCCCTGCGCCTGCGCCGTCGCTGGACTATCAGGAGGGTCTGACTCACATCCTGGGGCGTTGTCGTCCGGTTCTTGAACCGGTTGCCGATGCGGATGCGCTTCTGGAAGTCCTGGCGCGCGATCTCAAAACCCCGGTCGGCATTACTTCCTGGGGTCCGACGGCGCGCGAGAAGCGGATGACGGAAACAGGCGCCGCACCGTTGCGCCAGACACTGGAAGAGCAGGTCTGAGACCTGCCCTTCCAACGTCCGCGCCACGTCTCCACCACTGCGCACCTACGGCAGCACGTCTTTCTTCAACTCTTCCAGGCTTTTCAACGCCCGATCAGCGTTGCGGCGGAGCAGATCATACGTCTCAACCGAGGCGTCGCCGCGCAATTGCCCCTGGACAATCATATCGGCTGCCAGCACCAGCACCGTCAGGCACTGAATGAGCTCCGTCGCCGCCGGTGATCCGGTCAGACGATATTCACGCAAGCGATGCAACGCTTCCTCCGCCTGGCGCGCATTCGGTTGCAGCCAGATGAGGAACGATTGCGACGCGCCGCCGTCGGTTCGTCCCTGCACAATCATATCGGCGGCGCTGGCGAGCACGGTCAGCGATTTACTGAGCTGGCGCATGATCGCCTGGAGCGCCGTGCGTTTATGCATACTCCGGTGCATATCAGAAAATGTCGCCTGTGGGCGGGTCAAAACCACAGGCAACGAGGGGGATGGCTCGATCATGATCGTACTCCTGCCTTGATTGGACGGGCTCGACGCGGCCTCTGCGGCATCATTGCGGGGATGCTCAACATCCATGAAGAAAACCGTTGTCGAATGTACCGATTGTCGTTTCCGTTAGGAGTAATTATACCGTTTGATAACCAATGGAAGCAACGCGCCATGAGTCCTGATGTCGGACAGTACTTACGCTGGCAGGTCGTAGGGTACACCTGGGAAGCAACCTCTGGTACAATCATGTCCGAAGCATGACCACGAGCGAGAAAAAGATGCAGCAGGTTGAACGGAACACCGCGCGCGGCGCGAGCGCATTCTCGGCGCGCCATCGTGCGCTGGCGATTGGAAGAACGCCGATCATCGCACTGATGCTCGGTGCGCTGATGCTCGCGCCGCGCGCGTTCGGGCTTGCCGATTTTCTGACGACCGACGAGGCGTACCACTGGATTCGCTTCACCGAACGGTTCGATGCCGCGCTTGCCGCTGGTCGCTGGGCGGATACCATCTACGTCGGGCATCCCGGCATCACGATGTTCTGGTTGGGTCGCGCCGGGCTAATGCTTGAACGCGCCGCGCACGATCTGGGCTGGATCGGCGCGACCACCACGGTCGCGCATCTCGCCTGGCTGCGGCTGCCGGGCGCCATCCTGCAGGCGCTCTTTGGCGTGGCTGCCTGGCTCTTGCTGCGCCGCCTCATTGATCCGATGGTCGCGCTGGTCGCGTCGTTCTTGTGGGCGACGTCGCCGTATCTGATCGCCCACGGTCGTGTGCTCCATCTCGATGCGCTTTTGACAGGATTGATCACGCTGGGACTGCTCTTGCTGCTCGTGTCCTGGAGGCAACAACAGGCGGGAAAAGGCGGATGGGCGGCGTTGCTCGGTTCTGGCGCGTTGACCGGACTGGCGCTGCTGACGAAGGGACCTGCGCTCATCTTCTTGCCGTTTGCCGGCGTTCTTCTTTGTGCGCTTGCACCGGCGGACTCTGCATCGCTCCGGCATCGCTCCGGCATGCCTCGCCTTGCTTCAGAGATTGCGCAGCGCCTGCGCTACGCGGTCGTGCGCTACAGTGCGTGGCTGGGGATTGCGCTCTGTGTCGCCTTCGCCGGATGGCCCGCGCTCTGGGCGGCGCCAGAAGCGGCCATCCAGGCATACGCCGGTGAGATTATTTTCAACGGCGGACGCCCCAATGGCGATGGACAGTTCTTCAATGGACAGGCGGTCGGCGATCCGGGGGTGTGGTTCTACCCGATCGCCAGTCTGTTTCGCACGACGCCGGTTATGCTGATCGGCTTGATGATGTTCGGCGGCTTCGCCATCCTGGACGCCTGGCGTTTCTGGAAGCGCCGCGATGCGTCGTTCGACGACCAGTATCGCATCCTTGCCGTCCTGATCGCATTTGCTGCGTTCTGGACTCTGGTCATGACGCTGGGCGCCAAGAAGTTCGACCGGTATGTGCTGCCGATCTGGCCCGCGCTGCTCGTCCTGGCGGCGACCGGGATTGTGCGCGGATACGTCGCGGCGCAG
>DAOTWI010000494.1:0-3514 GCA_034436075.1 Roseiflexus sp. | reverse complement strand
GCAGGCAGGAACGGCGCCAGCGCCGCCGTACACCCCACTGCGCCCGAACCGGGACCGCCGCCGCCGTGCGGGGTGGTGAAGGTCTTGTGCAGGTTGTAGTGCATGAAATCGAACCCCAACTCGCCAGGCTTTGCAATCCCGAGGATGGCATTGAAGTTGGCGCCATCGCCGTACACCAGACCGCCCGCCTCGTGCACCAGGCGCGCCACCTCGACCACATGCTCCTCGAACAACCCCAGCGTGTTCGGATTGGTCAGCATCAGCGCAGCCGTGCGCGGCGACAATTTGCGCTTCAGGTCCTCGAGGTCGACATTGCCGCGCGCATCGCTCTTCACCTCCACCACCTTGTAGCCCGCCATCGCCGCCGTCGCCGGGTTGGTGCCATGCGCCGAGTCGGGCGTCAGAACCTCATCGCGCTCGTGATCGCCGCGGTCGAGATGATAGGCGCGGAACACCAGAATGCCGGTCAACTCCCCCTGCGCTCCAGCTGCCGGTTGCAACGAAACAGCGTCAAAGCCGGAGATTTCGCCGAGGTACGCCTGCAATTCATGCATCAGGTGCAGCGCACCCTGCGACAGTTCTGCGCCCTGCAACGGATGCGCCGCCGCAAAACCGGGCAGACGCGCCGCCTCCTCGTGGAGTTTGCTGTTGTACTTCATCGTACACGACCCCAAACTGACCATGGTCGTGTCGATGGCGAAGTTGCGCTGGCTGATGCGCGTATAGTGCCGGATGACCTCGGGTTCGGTCAGTTCGGGCAACCCGGCGAGATCATCGGCGCGCAACAGGTCGGCAGGAAGCTCGCTCTGCGGTACATCAATCTGCGGCAGATTGACGCCGAACTTGCCCCGCCCTGATAACTCGAAAATTGGAGGTTCGTGATTGTGCATTCTCTTCGTCTCCTCTTTGTCAAAGATGACTGTCGCCCGCGCCGACTGTCCAGGTGACAGTCAGCTACGTCACCAACCGCAGCGCAACGTTCACATACCTTCGCGCATCGTCGTGCGCGCCGCGCCTGGCATGTTCCACAGCCCGGCGGAGCGCCAGCAACACGCGGTACGGACGAAGCGCCGGTTCACGCACCTGCTCATAAGCGCGCTGCGTCTGTTGGTCGTAGCCATTGCCGTAGCCGACCCGCAGGCTGAAGCAGCGTTGCCCCTCGCACGCATCAAGGAACGTCACATGTTCCCACGCCGGGCACCAGCTCAGCGCGTGCTCCCATCCCAGAACGCCGCCGAGCGTCCAGCGCCCGTCGCGTTGCGTCACCAGCAACGTCTCCAGCGACAACCCGCCATTCAGCAGCGCCGCCTGGCGACCGGGGGGGATGAACGCCTGCAATGCGCGACGCACATCGGCGGCTTCCACGTGGCCCATGGCATTCAGCGCGATAGCATCGGCGAGATCGCGTTCGAGCCGCGCCAGGACATAGTGCCGCTCTTCATCGGCAGCGCACGGGTCATCGCCAACCAGCGCACCGTATCGCCCGCCCGCCACCCGGTGGATGCGGTAGACAACCTGCCCCAACCGTACGCCGATCTGATAGAGCGCCTCATCGGCGATCTGCGGCAGTTTCCGCGCCAGCGGGTCGCCGCTTATCCCGGTGAAGAGCGCCCAATGGTCGTCCGGCGCAGCATGGGCGATGTTCAGGAGGCGGACCTGCGGGATCGGCAGATCGATCTCACCGCGCAGGCGGTTCAGCGCCGCCTCAGCATACGCCAGCGCATCTGCGGAGGCAAAACGTTGCGCAATTCCGCGTTCCCCATCGGCAAGCGCCAGCAGCCAGCGGTCGCTGCCGAGCGACACCGCTTCCCGAATGCGCACGCCAAGCGCCGCCTCGATTGAATCCCGCCGCAGCTCCATCGCCGGTCTCATTCCGCCCGCATGCTTTGAAGAGGCGCGCACAAAAGCGCAGAGGCGCAAAGGTACGGGTTGTTCATCATTTCCTGCCTCTTGCCTCCCGCCGTTCTCGCACAAAGGCGCAACGAATATGCGGACAACGTGTGACGACCCAAGGGGCGCCCCTACGCCGCCTGCCACCTTCAAACCTGCACCTTCCCACGTTCAACGTTCAACGTGGAACGTGCAACCCTCTCGCCTCTACGCCGCCGCCCGCAGCGCCGCCACGAGCGCATCGATGTCGGCGCGCGAATTCATCTCGGTGGCGCACAGAAGCATAGCGTCACCGAGGTGCGGGTAATCGCCCGACAGATCATAGCCGCCGATGATGCCCTGCTCGCGCAGCGCCGCATTAATCTCGCCAACTGGTCGCGGCGTCCTGACGACGAACTCTTTGAAGAACGGACCCCGGTCGAGCGCCTGATACCCTGGCAATTGCGCAATCTGCGCCGCAGCATAGTGCGCCCGGTGATAGCACAACTCCGCCACCCGCCGCAGACCCTGCCGCCCAAGCAGGCTCAGATAGACCGCCGCCGCCAGCGCCATCAACCCCTGGTTGGTGCAGATATTGCTCGTCGCGCGCTCACGGCGAATATCCTGCTCGCGGGCGCGCAGAGTGAGCACATACGCCAGCCGGTTCTCGACATCGCGCGTCACGCCGACCAGACGGCCAGCGATTTTGTGGACGTACTGCTGGCGGCAGGTGAAAATGCCCAGGTACGGACCGCCAAACGACAGACCGACTCCTAGCGGCTGCCCCTCGGCAGTGGCAATGTCGGCGCCGGCTTCGCCTGGCGTCTGGAACAGCCCCAGCGCGATGGGATCGAAATGCGCGACCATCAGCGCGCCTGCTGCGTGCGCCGCTGACGTCAGCGGACGCAGATCGTGCAGCACGCCGAAGAAATCGGGGCTTTGCACCACCAGCGCCGCTGTCGTCTGATCCACGAGCGCCGCGACATCCGCCAGCGACGCCTCCGGGTTTTCATCGCCAGCGATCTCGACATCAACGCCCTGCAGCAACGTGCGCATTACGGCGCGGTACTGCGGATTCACCCCTGGCGCCACGACAATCTTCCGCCGCCCGCGCACAACGTTGATCGCCATAATCGCCGCTTCCGCCAGCGCCGTTCCGCCGTCGTAGTGTGACGCATTCGCAACATCCATGCCGGTCAGGGCGCAGATCAGGCTCTGATACTCAAAGATCGCCTGGAGCGTCCCCTGGCTCACTTCCGGCTGATAGGGCGTATAGGCGGTATAGAACTCGCCGCGTCGCAGGATCTGATCGACGGCAGCCGGCACGAAATGGTTATACGCGCCAGCGCCAAGAAAGATCGAATGGTTGCCCGCGTGCGCATTCAGGCGCTCTAGCCGGCCCAACTCGCGGCGCAGTTCCGGTTCGGAAAGCGGATCGGGCAGCGTCAGCGGCGGAAAGCGGTGATCCGCCGGCACTGCCTCGAACAGATCCTCGAGACGCTCGACGCCGATAGTCTTCAGCATCTCGACGCGATCTGCGTCTGTAATCGGAATATAGTGCGTCATGGGTGACTCCGTCTATCGTTCTAATTGTTTTCCGTCAGGTCGGGCGCGCCGTCGCCGGGCGCGGGTCGGGTGCGGCGGC
>DAOTWI010000493.1:0-2392 GCA_034436075.1 Roseiflexus sp. | reverse complement strand
TCGGTTCTCAGTTCTCAGTTCTCAGTTCTCAGTTCTCAGTTCTCAGTTCTCAGTTCTCAGTTCTCAGTTCTCGGCGCTTGACATCGAACATACGTTCTGGTACACTGCACCCAGAGATTGAACATCCTTCGGCGCAGACAACGGAGGCGCTCCCATGTACATGATGTGGTTCGACGACAACGCCAAGAAACCGGTCGAGCGGAAGATCGACGAGGCAGTTGCGGCGTATATGCGGCATTTCAAAACGCGCCCGAATGTGGTGCTCGTCAACGAAGCGGATCGTGCCGATCTGCCCGATATTCGGGTGCGGGTCGCCAGTTACGTCCAGCGCAACAACTTCTGGGTCGGCTGGGAAGACGCAGCCGCCATCAACGCAGCGGCACAGGTCGCCACCATGGGCACTCGTTGACGGCAGCCCACGCTAGAGGGTTGGTCAATCCCTGGAGTGGTTTGCAGCGCGGGTCATCACGGAAGGCGCAGTTGTTGCACGCATGCACCGGCGTATTGCACTGCCAGCAGAACGGCGCGACGCTGTAGAGCGTCGCCTGGCACTGCCAGCACGCGATCTCGACCACCTCGTTCTCGTCGTATGGCGGCGGCGGAACCCACGGGCCTGACCGGTCCTGCGGCATCGTGGCAACCGCCGATGGGGCGGCGGAGACGCCCTGACCGTGCTCGCGCAGCCATTCCAGTCCTGCCAGGGCTGCGGCATTGTTCGGATTGATCGCCAGCACATTCTCCAGCGCGATCTGCTGATCCGCCGGGTCGTCAACGGCGCCGCTCAACCAGAGCCACGCCTGCTCATTCTGTTCATCGCGCTCAAGAACCTGCATCAGCAGGCGACGCGCATCCTCACGCCGCCCTTCGCTGACCGCCAGCGCGCCTTCGTAGAGCCATTGCGCCAGTTCACTATCGCTCATATCAGCGTATCTCGAACAACGCCACGCGCTCGATGCCACTGTTGACGCCGCGCACAACCATCGACCACTGGCCGGGCGGCGCATTATCGGGCGCAATCCACGACCATTCCGCCCGCCCGTCGTTGATCGCCACTCGCTCGGTCGTCACCTTCTCAGCGCGACCATCAGGACGGTTGACCCAGAAAATCACTCCTTCGCGCCCCTGCAATCCTTCGGCAAAGAACTGAAAGAGCGCCCCTGCCCGACCGCGCCCTGGCACAACGCCAACCACAGCCGCCGGTCGTTCGATTGTGAACGCAAGCGTTTGCTCAAACCGGCTGTTCCCGCCCCTGACGCGGAAGCGCCAGACGCCGGACGCAGCATTGTCCGGCGCAGTCCACGCCCAATCGACCCGTCCGTTGAAGATTCGCGGCTGCTCGACCGCAATCAACGTTTCCTCGCCATCGGGAGCGGTCAGGAAAAACCCGATCGGATCATCGGGTGCGAACCCGGCGGCAAAGAACACAAACCGCGTACCGGGGCGTCCAGTCGTGGGGAACGCATTGGCATCCGGCGCCGTCGGCGCTGGCGGCGCCAGAATCGTGAAGAGTCCAACGCGCACCGTACCGCTACGTTGCCCGCGCGCCACCAGCGACCAGGTTCCCGGTTGGGCGTCGCCGGGTGATGTCCAGCTCCAGGCGGCGCGACCATCACGGGCGACGCGCCGCTGCAATTCGCTGTCGGGGCGGGCAGGCAGCGCGCGACCATCAGGAGTGTTGACCCAAATATCGATCCGTTCGTCGCCCTGGAATCCATCCGCCAGAAAATCGAAGCGCGTCCCCGCCTGACCAGACGCCGGATAAACCGTCGCTGGCGTAATGGACGACTGCGCGGCTGCATTGCGGGGCGCGCCAGGCGCGATGAGCGCCGCCAGCATGACGAATGCCAGCAAGAGACGTTTCAGCACTGTACGCACCTGCTTACGACTCCCCATACTCATCGAGCAGTTCGCGCCACTCGCCCGACAGTTCATCACGCCGCGCCGCGTAGTAGATATGGTCGACGCCGTTTTCATCGCGGTAGACCAGATCGACCTGCCTGCGCATCGGACGCATATACCCCAGGTTGCCCCACCAGCGCACCTTGCTCTCGTCGAGCGGCATATCCTGGAGCGCCATACGCGCAGCGTACTGCCGAACGGTTCCTTCCTCGATATCCTGCAAACGCCAGGGCGCATTGCTCAGTTCACCAGTGCGCAGGTTGCGGAACACGAAACGGCGCTCGCCAGCTTCATCAGTGATGATTTCAACCACCTCGATGCCGGTGCGTGGGCGCGGGACGCGGATCAGGTTCATCCACGCCTCGGTCAGTTTCTCGCGCGGCACGCCAGGATACTCCTTAATCTCGTTCCCTTCCTTGCTGCGCATGATCAGATCGAAGGACACATTCCCCTGTCCATCGCTTCCAATCCGCCAGACGCCGCCGCGTCCGCG
>DAOTWI010000492.1:0-1923 GCA_034436075.1 Roseiflexus sp. | reverse complement strand
GAGGAGTGAGGAGTGAGGAGTGAGGAGTGAGAGAACCGAGACCCAGGATCTGAGGTGCAGTTGGCGTGGGCTGAGCCTGTCGAAGCCTACGCCCGCCCCCCTGCCCCTCACAAGTGTAGAGTTTTTCGGCGAGCCATTGTACTGAATCGCCTGCTTCAGGCATCAGGACGCCAAAACGCTCCCCTCTCCCGCAGCGCGGGAGAGGGGCAGGGGGTGAGGGCAAAAACGGGTGTCAGGATGCGGCAAACACCCCTCGCACCCTGAAAACTCTACCCTTGAGAGCCCTGCCCCCTCTGCCACCCTGCTTGCGGGGAGGCGGGGGGAGCGTCGTTTCCTGACAAATCATGCCCACGCCCGCCATCCGGTGCACGCATCGTGAGAAAGCCGGTAAGGTCATAGTTGCGCCCTGATGTACAATGGGAAGCGACAGAAACGTCGTCGCCTGCCATCAGGAGGCTACCATGCGTCGGGTCTTCTGGCAACGACTGCACGCAGCACTTGTGCTGATGCTGCTGGCTGCGTGCAGTCTCTCGGAACCAGTCGCCAGACCGCCGTCCCTTCCGATCGAGATGTCGTCTGGCGTCACCCCATTGCCAATGACGGTCTCCCCCGCTCCGCCAACTGTCACGTCCACGCCAGAGATAGTTGTGTCGCCATCAGTGACGCCGGTCTCCGGCAGCGGATCAGGACAGACTCTGCCCCGCTTCTATCGCATCCAGCAGAAAGAGCAAAGAGTAACGGTCGTCGCCTTCGATCCGGAGCGCGACAAGGAACAGGAGATTGTAACCCTTCCCTTCACCACGAGAATGGGTGCATATGCATATGGCTCGGTTCTGCCCGCTCCCGACCAGAGCAGACTGGCAGTATATGTCCGCGACATGGAGTCGCAACAGGTGTATCTTGTCAGCAACGGCGAAGCGCGGCTGATTACGATTGGTGAAGGGGAACACGCCATCGGCCCCTGGTCGCCTGATGGTTCACAGTTCCTGGTGTTCTCAACAAAGGAGAGCAATCGGGGATGTATTCTAAACACCTGCTACTTCGACCTTTATGTGATCGATGCGGCAACCGGCGCCGCGACTCGTCTGACGGCCACTGAGGATGCCGAGGTCGATGCGGTCTGGTCTCCTGATGGTAAGCAGATTGCGTTTTTGCGCGGATGCGTTGACTCGGGCATTGATGAGTGCGGTCCTGAACTCTATCTGGTGAGTGCTAATGGCGGCAGTGAGCGCCTGCTGGCGGAGGGATAGATCGCTGCTCCAGTTTTTCTGGCGCCGGATCAACTGGCGTACATCCAATATTCCGGCAGCAGCGCAGGTATCTATCGAGCGAGAACGAATGGCGGAACACCGCAGGCGGTTGTCGTCAATCCGGCGATGACCGTCGCCGGGATGCGCGGATCGCCTGACGGACGCTTGATCGCATTCATCGATGTGCGTGGTGTATGTCAGGTCGAGGCGTGCGTCCGAACGCTGACGCTGGTTGCTGCAGACGGCAGCGGTCTCCGCCCAATCCGCACCCTCGATTCCCGGCTCTGGTACTATGAATGGGATTGGACCGCCGATGGACGCCTGTGGCTGCTCCTCCCCATCGACGACTCGCAGTCGCAGTCGCGACTGGTTCTGTACGCTGCGGACGGAACGCTGATTGATGAGCGCGTCATCAACTAGCAGCCTTGAAGCGTTTCACAGAGAGCGATAACTATTGGTGCGCTTGGCGTGGGCTGAGCCTGTCGAAGCCCGCGCTTCCTGCGCACCTGGCGACATTCAGCGGCGCGCGTCGTGGGAAGGCTTCACACATCGGGTACAGCATGCATTGGCAGGCGGCAAGCACGCGCGTCCCTGCCGCGCTGCGCCCGCCTCCCATCCCCCCAACCCCCCGCTTGCGGGGGGGAGTCCCGGGCAGTCGTTCCGCCAGGCGTCC
>DAOTWI010000491.1:0-3483 GCA_034436075.1 Roseiflexus sp. | reverse complement strand
TCTACGACGACGGGGGCATTTTTTATTCCTCCATCTCATCAGCGATGAACGCCGCCAGATCGGCGATGCGCGTCGCGTAGCCCCATTCGTTGTCGTACCAGGCGATCACCTTGATCAGGTTGCCACCGAGTGACATCGTCAGCGGCAGATCGACGATGGCTGACGCCGTGGAACCGATGAAGTCGGTCGATACCAGTTCCTCTTCGGTCACTTCTAGGATGCCTTCCAGTTCCTTGCTCTGCGCCGCTTCGCGGAAGGTCTCATTCACTTCATCGACCGAGGCGCTCCGCTCGAGTTCGACCACGAAGTCAATCATTGAGACGGTCGGCGTCGGAACCCGCACGGCAAACCCGTCGAACTTGCCCTTGAGTTCGGGGATGACCAGCGCCACGGCGCGCGCTGCGCCGGTGGTGGTCGGCACGATGTTCATCGCCGCCGCCCGTGCGCGTCGCAGGTCTTTGTGGACGTTGTCCTGCAGGTTCTGATCCATCGTGTAGGAATGGATCGTGGTCATCAGCCCGCGGCGAATGCCGAAGCGGTCGTTGATCACCTTGGCGACCGGCGCCAGGCAGTTCGTCGTACACGAGGCATTCGAGATGATGTGGTGTACGGCGTTGTCGTAGCGATCCTCGTTGACGCCAAGGCAGATGGTGATGTCTTCGCCCTTGGCGGGCGCCGTGATGATGACCTTGCGCGCGCCAGCCTGCAGATGCGCGCGCGCCTTCTCGGCGTCGGTGAAGCGCCCGGTCGACTCGATCACAATGTCGATGCCCAGGTCGCGCCATGGCAACTTTGCCGGGTCGCGCTCCTCGAGCGCCACAATGTCGATCTGGCGTTCGTCGCCATCCTCGCCGTAGAACGTGACGCTGATCCGGTCGTTCGTGACGATGACATCACCATCGAACGCGCCATAGGTCGAGTCGTGGCGCAGCAGGTGCGCCAGCGTTTCATTATCGGTCAGATCATTTATTGCTACGATCTCCAGGTCGTCGGGGTACTGTTCGAGCATTGATTTGAAGCTTTGACGACCGATTCGGCCAAAGCCATTAATTGCGACACGTGCCATTGTCGTGCTCCTTCCGCAGCTGTACCGATGCTCCGTCGCGCGGAGCGCGCCGCGCCATTATAGCACGCCTCCTGCAGCAGCGTGTCAGAAGGAGATCGATCGCTCCTTCAGATGGGTTTCGGGCCAGATGCGGATGCCGCGCTCGAGGCGATTGTCCGCTTCGATGATGCAGGCATCGCCAATGACGGCGCCATCGGTAATGTGGGTGCGTGCGCCGATCTGGTTGCGGCTGCCCATCACGCACGACCGTAACGCCACGCCCTCGGCAATCTGGTTGCCGTCCCAGAGAACGGCGCCCTCGATCCGCGCCTGCGCGCCGATGACGCACCCCGCGCCAATGACGGTCGGCCCGATGATCTGCGCGCCGGCGCCGATTTTCACCCCTGGACCGATGACGACTGGACCGATGACCTGCGCGCGCGGGTGAATGTCGGCATCGCCGACTAGCCACACCCGGTTGCCGATCTCTTCGCCGCGGAAGCGGTAGCGCACCTTGCCTACCAGAATATCGTGGTGCACCTCCAGGTACGCCGACGGCGTGCCGATGTCAGTCCAGTAGGCGGGCGACGGGTAGCCGTACATGGGGTCGCGCGTCTGGAGTACGACGGGGAACAGCCCGCGCTCGAACATGTAGTGCTGTTTGGGCGGCACGTAGCGGAACAGTTCTGGTTCAATGATGTAGGTGCCGGCGTTGATCAGGTTTGAGGTCACCTCATCGACGCGCGGTTTCTCCATGAAGCGGCGGATATGACCGGTTTCGTCCATTTCGACCAGACCATACGCGGTCGGGTCTTCAACCGGGGTGAGGGCGATGGTCAACTTGCTGCCGCGTTCACGGTGGAATGCCAGCATCGCCCGCAGATCGAGGTCGGTCAACACATCGCCGTTGAAAACGAACGTCGAGCCGTTGAGCATATGCTCGACATTCTTCACCGCGCCGGCGGTGCCGAGCGGTTCTGGCTCTTCGATGACGTGGATCTTCAAACCCAATGCCGAACCGTCGCCAAGCGCCTCGCGGAAGCGGTCGGCGAGGTATTGCACGCACAAAATAACCTCATCGATTCCCTGATTGCGCAGATTTTCGAGCACGTGGACGATAAACGGCTGGTTGACCAGCGGAATCATCGGCTTGGGGGTGTTGCACGTGAGCGGTCGCAGACGGGTGCCGAGACCGCCGACCAGAATGACTGCCTTCATAGTTGCTCCTGTACCCGGAAACGCCAGTATTCGAGGGTGTCGAACAGGGTCTGCTCCAGCGGAATGTGCGGCGTCCATCCGGTGTCGGCGCGAAAGCGCGATGCGTCGCACACCACGCGCGGAACATCGGACGGGCGCATGCGCGATGGGTCTGGTTCGATCTGCACATCGTGCGTGCTGAAGGTGAGCAGAATGTCCAGGATGCGTCGCACGCTCACCGCCTGTTCGCTGCCGACATTATACGCCGCGCCGACCTCGCCGTGGAGCGCGGCGAGTTCATACGCGCGCGCGATGTCACGCACATCGCTGAAGTCGCGTTCCGCCGCCAGGTTGCCAACCCGCAGCACCGGGGGTTGCCGCCCGGCTTCGATCCGCGCAATCTGTGCAGCGAAGGCGGGCACGACGAACGCCTCCGTCTGGCGCGGACCGATGTGATTGAATGGCCGGAGCCGGATCGTGCGCAGTTGGTGGCTGATGTAGTACTGGTAGGCGAACAGGTCCTGCGCCGCTTTGCTCACCGCATACGGATTGACCGGGCGCAGCGGCGTCTGTTCGGTGAGCGGCAATTCTTCGGGGCGCACCATGCCATAGATTTCGTTGCTGCTGGCAATGATGATCAGCGGATCGATCCGCACCTGCAACACGCCGAGGAACAGGTTGAGTTGCGCACCGATGTTGGTCTGCACCGTTGCGTGCGGGTCGGCGAAGGCGCGGGGAACATTCGACTGACCGGCAAGGTGGAAGATGACATCGGGCCGGACGCTGGCGAGCGCCATTAGCGTCTGATCGCGGTCGTTGAGATCAGCGGCAATGTAGGTCACCCGTCCACTGAGCGTGTCGAGCGCAGGCGCGGGCTGGCGTGCAAGACCAGCAACCTCCCATACGCCAGTCGCAAGGAGGCGTTCTGCCAGGTGTCCGCCGACGAACCCATTGATGCCGGTAATCAACGCGCGCATACAGTGGAACAGATGCCCTGATCGATGGCGGTTCCTTGCGTTACTATAGCGGAAGGCGCGTTATCGTGCAAGATATGTGGATAGCAATCCTGTCATCCGGGGATGACACCGTAGTAAGGGATTGCAGGTAGAAGGTGCGAAGGTGGAAGGTGCGGAGGTGGAAGGTTGCAGGTGGGAAGGTTGTAGGTGGGGGTGCGCTGCTGGCGCGCCCGGGGATGAGGATGCGCCCGTTCCCGGTGGAACGGGGGAAGGCGGCGGTAGGGG
>DAOTWI010000490.1:0-1579 GCA_034436075.1 Roseiflexus sp. | reverse complement strand
GTTACGGCGGGCATGGCGTTCGTGCGCGCGTTGCGTCCGGGAACCTGGTTTGCCTTCTGGTCATTCGGCGTTGCGCTGATTGTCTCGCTGCTGTGCGAAATCCTCTACGTGCGCGACCATCTCGACGGCGGCGAATGGTACCGGATGAATACCGTCTTCAAGTTCGGCTTGCAGGCATGGGTGCTGCTCGCAATTGCAGCGACCTTGCTGCTGCCGTCGTTGCTGCGGGCGCTCCAGCGACGCGGCGCGGCGGTGCAGGCGGTCGGGTACGGCGCGTTGATCGCCCTCGTCGCGCTTGCAGCAGTCTATCCCGTTGTCGGTACGGCGAGCCGCACGGCGTACCGCTTTCCTGGCAACACGACCGGAGCGACCCTCGATGGGCTGGCGTTCATGGAGCGCGAGTCGTTCCCGCTTCCGGCATACCTGCAACCGGCTGGCGCGCCGCCAGTGATCATTCCGCTTCGCTACGATTACGAAGCGATCCGCTGGCTCGATCAGAATGTCCAGGGGACGCCAGTGGTGCTCCAATCGAGCGTCGAGTTCTACCGGGTGTATGGAGTGCGCATCGCCGCCAACACCGGCTTCCCCACGATCGTCAGCCCGCTGCACGAGAGCGAGCAGCGCGACCCGCAGGCGGTCTACCGGCGCGACCTGGATGTCATCCAGATCTACCGCACGACTGACACCCAGGAGGCGTTGCGGCTGCTGTCACTGTACCAGGTCCGGTACGTCTATGTCGGTCCTATCGAGCGCGCGGTGTACGGTGACGTCGGGTTGCTCAAGTTCCAGCAGATGACTGGCTCGTTCCTGGAGGTGGCGTTCCGCAACGACCAGGTGACGATCTATCGCGTCAATGATAATGTGCATACGCTGCCGATGCTCCCTGCCTTGAACCGCCCCGCACCGGCGCCAGTTGTGCCGCTGCCAGTGGAGGAAGAGGATAGCGTCGAGCCAGAACCGGTTGCGCCGGTTGCGCCGCCGCCCGACAACGATCTGCGGAATCCGGCGGTTATCGCAGAACTGGAGCAACGGCATCAGGCAAACCCTGGCGATGCCGGTCCGGCATACGCGCTGGCGGAACGGTACCGCGCGCTGGGTCGGTTTGAAGATGCGGTGGAGGTGCTCAAACCGGCGGCTCGCGCCAACCCGAACGATGTGGCGCTGCACCACCTGTTCGGCGACATTCTGATCGATGCAGGGCGTTTTGATGAGGCGGTTGAAGCGTACCGCGCCGCCGTGCGCGCCAGCCCGGTCGCTGGCAATTACAACAAACTCGGCGTGGGATTGCTGACGATTGGGCGTCCGGGAGATGCCGAGCGGGAGTTCTTGCAGGCAATCGCCGTCGATCCGGCGCTGCCGGAGCCGTACTTCCGGTTGGGAACGCTCTACGAGCAGCGCGGCGACGAGCGCCAGGCAATCCAGCGGTACCGCGAGTACCTCGACATCGCGCCCGACGGCTACCTGGCGCCGCTGGCGCGCGAGGCGCTCGAACGACTCGGAGCGTCGCCGTGAAAAGTGGGGCGTTGAACGTTCCACGTTGAGTGTTGAATGTCGCACGTGGGACGGTTCCCGGTAGGGG
>DAOTWI010000489.1:0-15892 GCA_034436075.1 Roseiflexus sp. | reverse complement strand
CTGTTCAGCCGCGCCCGCCGAGCCGCGCAGCCGCCCAATAGCGCCACGCGGCGCAGAAGATTGACGTGAACGTTTCTCTAGCATAATCGCCGCCTGAAGACCTCCTGCTGCGAAATGTCGCGCTCCGTTGCTACGGAGTTCTGACACAGAACGCCCCTCTCACCGGTTTCGCGCGGTGGCGCATTTTCTGGCTTCGCCAGAGCCTGCGGCAGCGTGGCGCCACCATCAAGGCGGTGTGGCGCCGCAGCGAAGCCGCCGCACCACACCACAAAAGAAGACAAATACCGCTCTGCCGAAGGCGAAAAGAGCCATTGCGCGGCTTGCCTGTGAGACGATCGCGCAACTGTATCAATTATAGACGGAAACGACTCCCGTGTCCATTCACGGCGCCATTGCGCCCGATGTGCGGCTCGCGCCGTGTGTGCATGTCGCGCAGGACTGTCTGCAAATCCGCCGCAGTGTGCAGCGACGACAGGTTCAACCCCAACCCGACGATGGTTTGCGCCACCTCCGGGCGAATGCCGATCAGCACCATCTCAGCGCCAAGAAGCCGGCACATGCTGGCGATGGCGATCAACCCCTGGGCAACCTGGCTGTCAACCACTGGCACACCGGTGATATCGACGAGCAGGCGCCGCGCGCGTGAGCGTTGCAGCGCGTGCAACGCCCGATCTTGAATGTCCGCCAGGCGCTCAGTGTCGATGGCGCCGATCAACGGCATCACCAGCGCATCACTGGTGACCGGCAGCACCGGAACGCTCAATTCACGGATCACCTGGCGTTGCTGCGCAATTTCCTCGATCAACCGCGCCTGCTCGCGCGCCCGTGTCTCAACTTCAGCAAGCGCTTCTTGAAGATCGGCAGTGCGCTGCGCGACCCGTTGCTCCAGCGTTTCCAGGTGCGCTTCAAGTTGCACCGTCATGGTCCTGAAGGCGCGCGCCAGCGTCTGGATTTCACGCGGACCGCGCACCGCAACCTGCACATCACGCTCACCCGACGTGATCCGATCCGCGACTTGCGTCAGATTGATCAGCGGTGCCGTCAACCAACGCGCCAGATAGATGCCAATACCGCCAGACATGATGATGGCGCCCAGCAGCACCAGCGTAGAGACGCCAAGGTCATCCAGAATCGGACGATAGGCAACGTCACGCGGCGTTTCGATCACCACCGCCCAGAGAGGATCGTCGAGCGCCTCGTAACTGCCAATAACCTCAGCGCCGGACAGACCGGTATACTGCATGGTCTGGATCGATGTCGAACGCTCACGGACAAATCGCTGGAGAATGGCAACATCGGCGGCATTCTCGCCACGCAGCATACGCGCCGTGTCGGAGCATGCCAGAAGGTTCCCCTGACGATCAGCGATGTAGACCAGACTCGTCTTATCAGGCGCATGTCGTTTGATCGTTTCCCACAAGAATCGGGCGTTGATGGCGGCAATCAGGGCGCCATGATAGTTCTCGAACGAGTCAACGAGCGGCAACGCCAGCACAATGCCGGGTTCGCCGTTGGCGGCATCGATGCGCAACGAACTGATGTAGCGATTGCGCAGCATCGTCTGGCGCATGATGTCGTCAATGAGCGCCGGATCGAGGAAGTTGACCGGTTTCCAGCGATGCCGGCTTGCTGTGGCCACGACGCTCCGATCATCGTTGAGAATCGTCAGTTGCTCGAAGAGCGGATCAAGAGCCAGCAATCGTTCGAGCGCCTCGGTGCGCTGTTCCACTGGCGCTGTCGCCAGGCTAGACATTCTGATGGAGGTGGTCAGCATATTCCAGCGTGCATCGAGGAACGCGCGCACCTCGACGGCGGCGCCATGCACCAGCGATTGCTGCTGATTCGTCAGGGCGCGCTCGTGCATCTGCCAGTTCGATGCCATCTGCAAGGTGTTACTGACCAGCAACGAAACCATGCTGAGACTGATCAGCGCCAGTGCGAGGGTGAAGGAGAGACTGCGTGCTGAAGACCGAACCGATGATGCGTTGCTCATGGGAGCACCTGATTGCGATAAAAGACGCTGAACCTGGCGGATGCCAGCATTGACACATTCTTTACGTATGCAGTCTATCACGTGTGACACCAGATACATCAGCAATTTATTATCAGAATGGATACAAGACGGCAATGGAATTAATAAAAACTTAATATCTTGACATTCTGCGCTTAACCCGGCAAGGATATACTCTACTCTGCTTCAGGGCAGAGATGCGGGCGCGCAACCGACATGACGGCTCATAGGAAGATCAACCAGATAGTGGACAATCTCGTGATCGGCGTTGGCTTCGACAGGCTCAGCCCACGCCAACTGCTCCACAGGTGCATGCGTGATTGTCCAGGTTGAGGGCGATCTTCCTACAGGGTGTTATGCGGTAGAAACATCCGCACAGACTCTAGAGAGGAGGCGGTGGTGAACATCTTCAAGAAGCAGTGCATTATTGTGCTCTGTGGATTGGCATTCGTTGCACCAATCATGACCGCTTGCAGCAACCAGGCTGATCTGCCCGCCAGGAATCCCGGCATTGTCATTGCCGGATCATCGACGGTCTTTCTATTGACCCAGCGTATGGCGGAGCGTTTTCGGAAAGAGGGGTACGTCGACGACATCGCAATTTATTCTATCGGCACTGGTGCCGGCTTTGAACGCTTTTGCAAAACGGGCGAGACCGACATTGTCAACGCCAGCCGTCCAATCCAGCCAGTCGAGAGCGATCAATGCCGCGCGATTGGGCGTGAGCCGATTGAATTCCAGGTTGGCGTCGATGCGCTCGCAGTGGTGGTCAATCCAAAGAACACGTTTGCTGCGAGCCTGACGAAAACGCAACTGGCTCAAGTCTACGCCGGTCAGGCGAAGACCTGGAAGGATATTGACCCGTCATGGCCCGCCAGCGTGATCACACCATTCAGCCCTGGCTCGGACTCCGGCACCTTCGATTTCTTTGTCGAAGTCGTCATGAAGCCAGTGTTTGGTGACAAGGGCAGGGAACTCATCCTCAACAATCCCGCCGTTCAGTTCAGCGAAAACGATGGCATCCTGGTGCAGGGCGTCGAGGGCGATGTGAATGCGCTTGGCTATTTCGGCTACGCTTATTTCGCTGCCGAGAAAGACCGCCTGAAACTGGTGAGGATTGAGGATGTTGAGCCGAATCAACAAACAGCCACGTCTGGCGAGTATCCGCTGGTGCGTCCTCTGTTCATCTATTCCGATCCCAGGATCATCAGGGAGAAGTCGCAGGTCGCTGCGTTCATTGACTTCTACCTGACCTTTGTCAATGAAGAAATCCTGAACGTCGGCTACTTCCCTGCTCCGCCGCCGGCTCTGGATAAAAGCAGAGACATATTGCACGCAATCACTAAACCATAGACGCGGTGATGTAACAAAGGTCGCCTCCAACCCGTCGTCCTCTCAGGCATAAACAGTGAGGAGATTGAAGGCGATGGAACAACACGCTGACAGACAATTCCCCGATCTGCGCCGTAAGCGTCGATCCGGCGAGCGTATCATAGAATTCGTTATCATCATTTGCGGCGCTATCTCCATCATTACCACCGTCGCCATTGTATACGTGCTCGTGCGCGAGTCATGGGAGTTTTTTGGCGCTCCCGAAGTAGACCTTGCAGCATTCTTGAGCACGACGACATGGCAGCCTGAGACGCAGCGGTTTGGCATCTGGTCCCTGATCGTTGCAACCCTGGTCACGAGTTTCATCGCACTGCTGGTGGCGGCGCCACTTGGATTGGGCGCAGCCATTTACCTGAGCGAGTATGCATCTCCTGCGCGGCGCGGATATCTCAAGCCGATCCTCGAAGTGCTGGCAGGCGTGCCAACCGTGGTCTACGGCTACTTCGCACTCCGCTTCGTCACGCCGGTCGTGTTAGAGCCGTTGCTGGGCGAGGAGAGCGTCGGAACGTTCAATATGCTTTCGGCAGGCATCACGATGGGCATTATGATCCTGCCGCTGGTCGCCTCGATGAGTGAAGACGCGTTGAGCGCCGTGCCGCGTTCACTGCGCGAAGGCGCGTATGGGCTCGGCGCCACGCGGCTCGAGACATCGTTGCATGTGATGATCCCGGCGGCGTTGTCGGGCATCCTTGCCGCAGTGATCGTGGCGATGGCGCGTGCGGTTGGCGAAACGATGATCGTCGCGCTGGCGGCTGGCAGCCGACCATTCTTCACCTTCAATCCGCTTCAAGCCGCCGAGACGATGACCGGTTACATTGCGCGCATCAGCAGTGGCGACATTCCTTACGGCACTATTCAGTACACCAGTATTTTTGCTGTCGCCCTGGCGCTCTTCTTCGTGACGCTCCTGCTCAACCTGTTGAGCGGCTGGATGATACAACGTTTTCGAGAGGTCTACGAGTGAACATTCGGTCGATCAATCCGCGAGAACGCCCGACCGGCTATTTGCCGGAAGGCGACGACATCCTGCGCAACATTGCACGGCGGCGGCGTTACGGCGTTGTCTGGCGCACCCTCTTTTTCGTCTCGCTGATCATCAGCTTGCTGGCGCTTGCGACATTGCTGTACACTATTGTTAATGACTCGTTTGGGTATATCGCCGTGCAGCCAAACATCGCGCCGGACCAATTGTCTGATCGTCCGCTCGACGCATTGTCGAAAGAAGAACTGATGAACATCCTGCGCGCCAATGTTTCGGCGGGTTTCTTTGCCCGCCTCGATGCTGATGAGCCGTTTAGCCAGCGTTCCAAAGAGGATGTGCTGCGGCTGATCGAAGCGTATGTCATTCAGCGGAACGTCGTCGCTTTCTATGGACTGACCGAATCGCTGCTTGAGCGCCAACGGATCGAGACGATTGTGCGTGAACGCTTTCCCGGCGCCAGGCTTGAGTTTCATTCGTGGATCAACCGCGAGTTCATTCTTCGACCAATGAATAGCACGCCCATCCTGGCAGGCATCGGCAATGCGATCCTCGGTTCGCTATGGATCATTGCCATCACGATGACGCTTGCCGTCCCCATCGGCATTCTGGGGGGAGTCTATCTGGAAGAGTATGCAAGTAACCGGTGGTATTACCGTCTGATTGAAACAAATATCAATAACCTGGCAGGGGTGCCTTCGATTGTCTATGGTCTCCTGGGTCTGGTCATCTTCGTGCGCGCGCTTCACCCCATTACCAGCGGCAGCGCCTTTGGAATCGATGCTTCGAGCGGACGAACGATCTTTTCCGCTGGCTTGACGATGGCGCTGCTGGTATTACCGCTGATGATCATCAATGCCCGCGAGGCGATCCGCGCCGTGCCGCAGTCGATCCGCCATGCATCATACTGTCTTGGCGCTACCAGATGGCAAACCATCTGGCATCATGTGTTGCCAAATGCGCTGCCCGGCATTCTGACCGGCACGATTCTGAGCGCGTCGCGCGCTATCGGCGAAACAGCGCCGTTGATTGTGGTTGGCGCTGCGACCGCGCTTGAGTCGTATCCAGACAGTATGTTCGACAAGTTTACCGCTCTGCCAATCCAGATTTATCAGTGGGCGTCGCAGGGGTCGAATTTTCGTGGCATTACGGCAGCGGCCATCATTGTCCTGCTGGTCACGCTGCTGTTGATCAATGCGACGGCAATCCTGCTGCGCAATCGTTTCAGGAGGCGCTACTGATGACGGTTGCAGAACGCTCCGCGATTGACGCCACGCAGACGAAGGGCCGGTATGCCGTCGAACTGCAACATACGCATGTCTACTACGGTTCATTCTGCGCCGTGAAAGGGGTCAGTCTCCAGATCGAACCCCAGAAAATCACCGCATTCATTGGGCCGTCGGGATGCGGGAAGAGCACCGTATTGCGCTCCATGAACCGCATGAACGACCTGATTCCCGGCTCGCGCCTTGATGGTCGGGTGCTGTTCCACGGCAAGAATATCTACGATCCCGACGTGGATCCGGTGGAGGTTCGGCGACGGATCGGCATGGTGTTCCAGAAACCGAACCCGTTCCCCAAGAGCGTCTACGACAACATCATGTTCGGTCCGCGCATCAATGGCTGGCGCGGCACGAAAGCGCAGGCGGACGAACTGGTGGAACGCGCGCTGCGCGGCGCGGCGATCTGGGACGAGGTGAAGGATAAACTGAACCAACCCGGCACGGCGCTCTCCGGCGGGCAGCAGCAGCGTCTGTGCATCGCCCGCGCGCTGGCAGTGCAACCGGAAGTGATTCTCATGGACGAGCCATGTTCGGCGCTCGACCCGATTTCGACGCTGAAGATCGAAGAGTTGATGCTCGAACTGCGGCGCAACTATACGATTGTGATTGTGACCCACAACATGCAACAGGCGAGCCGCGTGTCGGATTATACCGCCTTCTTTCTCATGGACTCCGACCGCGCCGGGCAACTTGTGGAATACGGTCCGACTGAGCAGATCTTCACTGCGCCAAACGACAAACGCACCGAAGATTACATCAGTGGGCGCTTTGGATGAGGAACAGTATGGGCGCGCTTCACAGCATAGCGCACGATTACGACTACCTGCGCCACACCCTCGATGCGATGGCGCGTCGGGTGAATGGCGCACTGCACGAAAGTCTTCAGGCGCTGCGGCGCTTTGATGCCATTGGCGCCGGGCAGGTCATCCACGACGATCCCGACATCAACGCACTCCAGCAGGATATCGAAGACCTCGTCGCGCGCTTCGTCACGCAATGGCAGCCGCTCCTGCGCGACCTGCGGCGCGTCCTGGCGATCCTCGCGGTTGCTGGCGAACTCGAGCGCATCGGCGATTATGCCAAACAGGTGGCAGTGCACGTGCGCCGCGCCAGAGACGCACAGCATCCTCTGATGATGACAGCGGAATTGCTGGAGATGGGGAAAACGTCTGAGGAAATGCTCTCTGCCAGCATCGCAGCATTTCTCGCGGAAGACCCGGCGACCGCTCGCTCCATCGCCGCCCTTGATGACCAGATTGACGCGCGCCGCTATGCGATTATCGCCGCCATTCGTCAGGCGGCGCTCCACGACAGTTCATTGTTCGATGCAGCCCTCGCATCGATCGACATCACCCACATCCTCGAACGAGTTGCCGACCGCGCGACGAATATTGCTGAACGCACAATCTATCTTGCGACCGCAACGCATGAATCGCTGAACGAATAATCCGTAAGTTCGCTCCTGCATCCGGCGGTGGCTTCGCCAGGCTCTGCCACCGCCAGGCTCTGCCACCGCCAGCAACAGGCGTGGCGCGTGGGTGCAGGCATGCATTGTCAGGCGGCAAGCCCCCCGCCCCCCTCACAGGTGTAGATTTTTCTGGCAAACCCTTACGTTGCATCACCTGTTTTTGGGCATCAGAATGCCACAACGCCCCATCTCCAGCAGAGCTGGAGATGGGGCGGGAGGGTGAGGAAGAAAAAGGCATCGGGACGCGGCAAACGCCCCTTGCCCTCCAAAAACTCTATACTTGCGAGCCCCCTGCCCCCCGCTTGCGGAGGGGTGGGGGGGTAGTCGCCAGCCCAGGCGCAGCGTAGCAGGGACGCGTTTTCTTGCCGCCTGACAATTCATGCCTGGACCCCTTTTCCCACCGCCGGTGGATGACCGTCACCGCTGCTAGGCGCACCCGCCCAGGCGACGGTCATCTGCACCAGACCACCCAAACCAGCGCAGTCGCGTTATAATTGACGTGAACACAATGAATGCGATTGTGTACATAGACGGCAAATAGAAAGCGATAACTTCTCTTTCTGGACGCCAATATTCTGGCGTATGCAACAGTGGACTCCTCACCATTTTATGACCGTACACGATCAGCAATTACAGCGTGATTACATCCTGCGCGTGTTGAGCGAACAGAAGAGAGAACTCTTCACCAGATATGGTGTGACTCGTTTGGAGGTCTTCGGTTCAGTCGCGCGCGATCAGGCGTCTGAAGGAAGTGATATTGATATTGTTGTCGAAATGCCGCCCGATCTCTTCCAGATGGTCCATCTCAAAGAAGAGTTAGAGACATTGCTTGGCATGCCTGTCGATCTGATTCGGTTGCACAGGCATATAAATTCGTCGCTCAGGAACAGAATCGATGAAGAAGCGATTTATCTCTGAAAAAGACCACCACTACTTTGCATTGGATGCCGAGGTAATCTTCGAGGTCTGTCAGAACAAAATCCCGGCTCTGAAACACGCTATCTGCGATCTGAAGAGCCAATTTTGATTTACAACGCCAAACGCTGAAATTCTATTGCGTCAACCTCTTAATCTCCCCAGCATCCCCCGAATAATCACATCCACCGCGGTATCTTCGTCAAGCCCGCGCGCCATCAGGGTTTCGAGTTCTTTGCGGTTGACCGATCCAATTGCGGCTTCGTGGGTGACATGCGCTTCGTCACTGCGCACAATAACGGTCGGCACGTTTTCCGCTACGGCATCGCCCCGCACGATCTCGGCGCAGTCCATGTGCCCCCGCGCTCCGGGGGCATTGCCTTCGGCAGTGGTGAAGACCCGGCTGCGGGCGCGATCGCGCACAGCGATGCGGGTCTTTGCCAGCCCGCGCGCCTTCTCTCCGTTGAGCCGCACCGTTTCGCGCACCTCGATGTCGTCGTCGCTGGCGCCGTACACCATTGAGGTGAGATCAACGACGCCGGACGCATCCACATCGGCGGTGTAGTCGATCAGCAGCCGCCCGACGCGCCCATGCACCAGGCTAAAGGTGCTGAAATAGCGCCCTCCCGCGCCGACAGTAACGCCAGCGCGCGCTTCGACGACCACGCCGCCGTGCAGTCCGTGGTAGTGCGCTTCGGTGTAGCGCATATAAGCATCGACGCCAACGCGCACTACTGCGTCCATGATGTGCCGCAGATCGTGGGCATTGGGGAAGGTACAGTGCGCCAGAAACTCGACCTGCACCCCGGCGCCGATCTCGTAATCGGCAATGATGCGTTGCACGCCGGTTTCCGCGATCATTCCGAAACAGAGATGCACCGGGCGCTCCAGCCGCACCCCTGGCGCAACCACGATCTGTGCCTGAACGCCATCCGGCAAGGGTTCGGCGTTGATTGTCACCCCCGGAACCGTGACGGCGCCAAGCACGCGGTTGGCGCTGACGACGACCGCCGCGACACGACCGGAGCGGAGCGCAGCGGCTGGTCCGCCCGCCTGTTCGTATGCCCGCAGGATTGCCTCATACTCACGCGCCCATACCGGGTCACTGCGTGGCGTATTGACACCAGATGTCTGTTGCGCCTTCATCGCACCCCTCATCCGCGCCGTTCGGTGGAGACCCGCCGCGCCTCGCTGGGAGCGCCGGTCATGATGATCGTCCCGGCGTTCATGATTGAGGCGCGATCGGCGATTGCCGCCATGTCGTTGCGGTGAGTGATCAGCAGCACGGCGCATCCCGAACGCGCCATGCGCTGCACCAGCTGTTGAATGTCGCTGAAGCTCAGCACATCGATGCCAGAGTCCGGCTCGTCCAGAATGGCGAGACGCGGACGCATGGCGTACACTGCCGCCAGTTCGATCCGCTTGCGCTCGCCGCCGCTCAGGGTGCGATCCAGCACGCGCGGCAGATAGGTTGCCGGGTCGAGCGCCACGGCGTGCAGCGCCTCCCACAATTCCTCGCGGCTGATCGCCGGTCTGCCGAGCGTCAGGTAGTCGCCAACCGGCAAGCCATCGAAACGCGCCGGTTCCTGCCAGGCGAGCGTCAGTCCAAGGCGCGCGCGTTCATGCATAGGCAGATCGCCGATGTCGCGCCCCGCAAACAGGATATGTCCTGCATCGGGGTGGTAGTCTTCGCACCCCATGATGGCGTATGCCAGGCTCGACTTCCCGCTGCCATTGGCGCCGAGCAGGGCGTGGATCTCACCCGCCAGGATGCTGAGGTTGACGTTGTGCAGGATGGTGCGCCCTTCACGGGTAAGTGTGACGCCCTGAACATCGAGCAGAACGTCACTGGATAGCATAACCTGCGCCCTCCGCCAGACGTTCATAGGAAGATCAACCAAAACCCACACAATCACGCTTGCTCCTGTGGAGCGGTCGGCGTTGGCTTCGACAGGCTCAGCCAACGCTGATCACGGGATTGCCTGATATCTGGTTAATCTTCCTATCAGGTCGTCGCGTCGAGCCAGCGGCGCCACGGCGCCGACGCCAGCGGCGTCCACGGCGCATCGACGAGGATGACTTCGGCCTCCCGAATACCGGGCGCCTCCAGCGCCGCCGTGCGAATCTCGTGTTCGATCACGCCAACCAGCGGGCAGAGCGGCGTGGTCAGCGCCAGTTCGATAAGCGCCCGCCCATCAGCGACTGTGACCGACCGTATCAGACCGAGATCGACCAGGCTGACGCCGAGTTCCGGGTCGATCACGCGCTGCAACGCCTCCCATACGGCGACTTCCAGCGCAATTTCTTGCGGATTACCGGCCACCATGGGATGTCGTCACCACCTTTCGTGGAGCAGGGGCGGTCGAGGGATAAAAAGCGTCCGCTGCGCACCAGAAGCGCGCGCCGTAGCGTTCGATCACCTGTGCTGCGCCACTCGACTCCAGCGTGTGCAGCGCTTCGCGCACCTGATCCGGCGCCCAGCACGCCAGTGCGCGCTCCAGTTCCTCCGCGCGCATCGGGTGGCGTGCGATGATGGCGAGGATCGCTTCGACAGGAGTGGCGTACCCGCGCAGGTCGAAACTTCCTTCCGCCGGATGAACCACGTGCGCCGCTGCGCCAAGGATCGCGGTTGCGCGCATCAATCCCTCGGCGTCGGGCGGTTCGACCCAGGGTTCCGCCGGGGGTCGCTCCGGCAGCGTGATGTCGATCCGGTCAGGCTGAACGCGCTGCAACGCCGCAGCAATGTCGCGCAGCGCCTCTTCGCTGTCGTTGATGCCGCGCACCAGCATCACCTCGACCCACAATCGCCCGCGATACCCGGAGCGGAAGGCGATCAGCCCCTCCAGCAGGCGCTCGAACGTGACTTCTGGATGGGGGCGGTGCAGCGCGCGATACACGCCCGCCGAACCCGCCGAGAAAGTCGGCAGAACGGCATCGGCGGCGCAGAGCGCCTCCCGCACATCGGGCAGGTAGAGGAGCGCGCCGTTGGTAATCACCGCCACCGGGATCGTCGTCCGGCGTTTGATGGCGCGAATGAGTTCGCCGATCGCGCTGTGCAGCGTCGGTTCTCCCGACCCGACGATCGTCACCCAGTCGATCTCGTCGGGCGCGCGGGCGGCGAGCGCCTGATCAAGCTCATGCAGCAACACAGGCAGCGGCACATACACGCGACGCTCATTGATCAGCGGGCGCGTCCGCCCAAGCTGACAATAGACGCAGTTCCAGTTGCAGGTTTTCAACGGCACAGGATCGATGCCGAGCGACCGTCCAAGACGCCGTGATGGAATGGGACCGAAAACACACGCCATACCGCTCGTCCGCCCTCCTCATGTAATCCGGTATACTTAAGGCACAGATGTATGCGCCTCCTCATCATGCTAGATCGCGTCATCACAGGATTTGGGAGAGATATGGGTTGCCCAGGGTTGCATCCCTGCAACGAAACAGGTGGATAATGCTCGATCATTTCGACATTCTGGCGCCGGTCTACGAACGGGTGATCGGTCCGCCCGATCCGGCGCGCCTGAAGATGCTGTTGCGGCTTCCGACCGATGGATGGCTGCTCGACGCTGGCGGCGGCACCGGGCGCGTCGCCGCGACGCTGCGCCCGTTCGTCGGCGGTCTGATCGTCGGGGATCAGTCGTGGCAGATGTTGCAACGCGCCCGCGAGAAACAGACGTTGCACCCGGTGCAGGTGCAGGTGCAGCGGCTACCCTTCGCTGATGGCTTCTTCAGCCGCATTCTGGTGGTCGATGCGCTGCACCACTTCTTCGACCAGCCGGCTGCGGCGCGTGAACTGGCGCGGGTGCTTGCCCCCGGCGGCAGGCTGGTGATCGAGGAGCCGGACATTCATCGCCCGGCGGTCAAACTGGTGGCGCTGGCGGAACGTATGGCGCTGATGGGGAGCACGTTCCTGGCGCCGGACGTCGTGCGCGACATGCTGGCGGCGCAGGGGTTGCGTGCGCATGTCGCAGAACGCGACCGCTTCTCGGCATGGATTGTTGCTGATAAACCTTCTGGAGGAGACCAATGAGCAGCGTCCCTGTTTTTCCCCGTCGCTATTACGCCAGCCCGCGCCAGTTTCTGGCGGATGTCGCCTGGATGTTCCGGCATCGCGCCCAATTGCGACAGGCGCGCGTCACGCTTTCACCAGCATTCCGCGAGCGCCTGATGCTTGTGGTCACTGCGGTCAATCGCTGCCGCTACTGCTCGTTTGCGCATACCCGGATGGCGCTGGCGGCTGGCGTGACAAATGCCGAGATTGTGCAGATCCTCGACCAGACATTCAGCGACTGCCCGCCGGACGAAGCGCCTGCGCTTGCCTATGCGCAGCACTGGGCGGAAACCGGCGCAGCGCCAGACCCGGCGGCGCGTGAACGCCTCTCCTGCGAGTATGGCGCGCTTCGCGCCGAGGCGATCGAAGCAGTGCTCAGGATGATCCGGGCCGGAAACCTGCTCGGCAACACGTTCGACTATCTGCTGTTCCGTCTGTCGGGCGGACGCCTGGGATTGACCGATGACGACCGGCGCCTGGTATGAGCGCGACCATTCTGATCATCGAAGACGAAGCCAGCATCCGCACCGTTGCGCGCGCCTATCTCGAGCAGGCGGGCTTTCGCGTGCTGCTGGCGCTCAGCGGACCGGAAGGGGTGGAGATGGCACGCCGCGAGCGCCCCGATCTGGTCATTCTCGACCTGAATCTGCCAGGAATGGATGGGATGGAAGTCGCTGCGCGGCTGCGGCAGGATTCGGATGTATTCATCGTCATGCTCACGGCGCGCAGCGAGGAGAGCGACCGGGTCGCCGGGCTGCGCATCGGCGCCGATGATTATGTCATCAAGCCGTTCAGCCCGCGCGAACTGGTGGCGCGCATCGAAGCGATCCTGCGCCGCCGGCGCTCTGCAACCCCGGCGCTTGACTCCACGTTGCGCTTTGCGCACGTGCGGATTGACCCGGACCGGCGCGAGGTCACCGTTGGCGATCAGGTGATTGACCTGACAACGACCGAGTTCGATGTACTGCTGGCGCTGGCGCGGCACGCCGGCAGGGTGCTGAACCGTGAACAGATCCTCGACCTGGTATGGGGGGACGATTTCTACGGCACCGACCGCGTGGTGGACGTGTACGTCGGGCAGGTGCGCCGCAAACTGGAGGCGGTCGCCGGTGTTCCGCTCATTCAGACGGTGCGCGGCGTGGGGTACAAGTTCATCGATGAAGCAGTGTAATCGCATGGGGCTCTGGCGACAACTTCGCTGGCGCATCATCGCCGCACAGATGCTCGTTGTGCTGGTCGGCGTCATAACGCTGATTGCGACGGCAGACATCCTGGCGGCGCGAACAGTCGATCCCGCATTGCTGCCCGCTTTTGAGCAAGCAGTGCTCCAGGCGCTGGTCGTCGCCGCGCTGGCATCGGCGCTCGTTGGTCTGGCTGCAAGCCTGCTGCTGGCGCGTGAGATTCTGCGCCCGCTCTATCAACTGGCGACCAGCAGCCGACGGATCGCCAGCGGCCACTACGATGAACGGGTGACTGTGCCGTTGAGCGACGAACTGCGCGATGTCGCGCAGAGTTTCAACCAGATGGCTGAGGCGTTGGCGCGGGTCGAACAGCAGCGCGTGACCCTGATCGGCAATGTGGCGCACGAATTGCGCACGCCGCTCGCCGGTCTCGAGGGGTACCTCGAAGGGTTGCTCGATGGCGTGTTGCCCGGTGATCCCGAAACGATCAGCGCCATGCAGCACGAAGTGCGGCGGCTGCGACGGCTGGTCGACGACCTGCAGCACCTCTCGCGGGTCGAGGCGGGTCAGGTAACGATTCAGCCGCAGGTCTTCGACATCGTGGCGCTGGTGCAGCGTATTGTCGCCCAATTGCGACCGCAACTCATCGAGCAGTGCCTGGAGATCGTGGTCGAAGCGCCGGATGGAGCGATGCTGGCATACGCTGACCCCGATCGAACTGCGCAGGTGCTGGTCAATCTGGTGGGCAACGCCATTCGCTACACGCCGGAGGACGGATGCATCACGCTCCGGGTGCGCAGCGATGCGACGTATGTTCAGGTTGCGGTGGAAGATACCGGCATCGGCATTCCGGCGGAAGCGTTGCCCTACCTGTTCGAGCGCTTCTACCGCGTCGATCCATCACGCAGCCGGGCAAGCGGCGGCAGCGGGATCGGATTGACGATTGCACGCCATCTGGCGCGGGCGATGGGGGGCGAGATCACGGCTGCCAGCCCTGGCATTGGTCAGGGGAGCGTCTTTACCCTCACTTTGCCGCGTGGTAAAGACGATGAACTCCCCATATGATCCGTTCGAGATTTGTGCTATACTCTTTTTGAGCCTTCCTCTAAACCGAACCAGGAGGTGCGCGCTTCTGATGGGTGAGCGCCAGCATACAGGTGATGGGTCATTCTCCGCATGACCATCTTCGCAATCTGAAAGGCAGGGATGCTATGTTCACGACAAAGTGGTTGAGACTTTTCGGCATCTTTTCGATCCTCGCGCTCGTGCTGGCTGCCTGCGGCGGCGCGCCAGCAACCACCCAACCAACCGCTGCTCCCGCACAGCCAACAACCGCTCCGGCGCCCACCGGCAGCGGCAAACTCGAAATCTTCAGCTGGTGGACGAATGCTGGCGAAGCCGACGGGCTGAACGCCATGTTCGAGATCTACAAGCAGCAGAATCCTGGCGTGGAAATCGTGAACGCCACCGTCGCCGGCGGCGCAGGCACGAATGCCAAGACCGTGTTGAAGACTCGTCTGCAGGGCGGCCAGCCGCCGGATAGCTGGCAGGTGCATGCTGGCAAGGAGCTGACGGCATACGTCGATGCCGGGCAGATGGAGCCGCTGACGCAGTTCTTCAAAGAGCAGGGCTTCGACAAGGTGATGCCGCCGAAACTGCTCGAGCAGATTACCTACAACGGTGAAATCTGGTCGGTGCCAGTCAATATCCACCGCTCGAATGTGCTCTGGTACAACATCAAGATTTTCCAGGAGAATGGTCTGACCCCGCCAAAGACCATGGACGATTTCTTCAAGGTGGCGGAGGCGCTCCAGGCGAAGGGTATCATCCCGCTGGCAGTCGGCGGCAAGGACCGGTTCGAGACGCCGCACCTGTTCGAGAGCGTGCTGCTGGCAGTCTTCGGACCGGACGATTATGCCAAACTGTTCCAGCCCGGCGCCGACTGGAGCGATCCGCGCGTGCGCGAGGCTGCCGAAATCGCCAAACGGATGCTGGAGTACTCTAACAGCGACCGCTCGTCGCTGGGGTGGGCGGATGCCGCGCAACTGGTGCTCGACGGCAAAGCGGCCATGACGATTATGGGCGACTGGGCGCACGGCTACTTCATCGGCAAAGGCGCGAAGGTCGGCGTCGATTATGGCTACGCGCCCGCACCGGGCAACGAAGGCGTCTTCATGTGGCTGTCGGATAGTTTCGGTCTGGCGAAGGGCGCGCCGAACCCACAGCAGGCGAAGGCATGGCTGGCGCTCTGCGGCTCGCGTGAAGGGCAGGACGCCTTCAACCCGAAGAAGGGGTCTATCCCGGCGCGTACCGATGCGGACGTGAGCCTGTACGACGAGTACCTGCAGTACTCGATCAAAGCCTTTGGCAGCGAGAAGCTGGCGCCGAGCGTCGTTCACGGCGCCGCCGCTCCTGAAGCGTACATGACCGAATACGGCAACGCACTGAACGTCTTTGCCAGCGACCTCGACGTTGATGCGGTCGTCGAGGCGCTGAAGGACGCTGCGAAAGACCTCAAGTGACAGGACTTACGCGGTAGTGCGTTTTTTGGCTTCGCCAGAGCCTGCGGCAGCGTGGCGCTCCCGATCAAGGTGGTGCAGTGCGGCGGC